>DASQSQ010000355.1:0-2382 GCA_035642315.1 Mycobacterium sp. | reverse complement strand
TACGAACCGGCAACCACGTTCCCGGGCCGCGGCTATCCAGCCACGCACATGATGCCGCGACACTCCACCCGCGGCCACGGCCGCATTCTTCGGCGACAACCCACCGAAAGCAACAACCAACTGGGCGTGCTCGGCGATGACCGACTTGGCGGTGGCATTCGCGAGGATCCATCGCAGATCCCCCAGAATATAGGGCAGCAGAACCTCCGAGGCACCGTAGCTGTAGGTGTTGACACTGCGCACGTAGCCGCCCAAACAGTTGAGGAAGCGATGAATCTGGCTCTGGGCGTGATGAAACCGGCCGGCACTGGCCCAACCATAGGACCCCCCGTACACCGACTCCGCCCCGTACTCGCCGTAGACCCGCCGCAGCTCACTGGACAGCAGATCCAGCGCGGTCTCCCAGGCCACCGGCACGAACGGATCATCGCCGCGCCCCGGCGCGCCCGGACCCCGATCCAGCCAGCCCTTGCGCACATACGGCTGCGCGATCCGGGTCGGATGATGCTGCGCGGAGGCGACATTTTCGATCAACGACATCGGTTCTGGATCCCCGCGCCACGGCCGCACCTCGACCAGCCGCGTGCCGTCACTGACCGCTTCGAACGCCCCCCAGTGCGTCAGATGCGTCCTCACGAACCCATGCATGCGTGACGTCCTTTGCGCACGAACTCCGCGATCGCGACCCGTGAGACACGGGCTAAATGGTCAACACGATTCCGCCACGACCGCGCCCGCACGTTGACGTCGAACATCATGTCGAACGAGTCGACGTCCTGCGCCAATGTCGAAGCGAACGGGTAAGCGGCCGCGTTGTTGACCAGCACGTCGACCTCACCGACCTGATCGGCCAGGCGTCGCACGGATCTGATGTCGTTCAGGTCGGCGGCGACGAACTCGGCGCGACCCCCCTCGGCCTCGATCGCCGCGACGGTCTGCGCGCCGCGTTCGATGTCGCGCCCGGTGATGATGACGGTGGCGCCGCGGCGGGCGAACAGCTCGGCGGTTTCCCGGCCGATGCCCGCGGTCGCGCCGGTCACCAGCACACGTTGGTCCCGTAGTTCCATCACCACTCCTATGTTCGAGGTTCGTAAACCATCGAACCAATCTAGCGCGCCTTGTTCGATGTTCGCAAATCATCGAACTGGTATTCTCATGGCGTGAGGCACGCCGACCCGCATCCCGCCGTGGAACAGATAAGGCTCACGGATGTGATGGCAGCGCTGTCCGACCCGATCCGGGTCGGACTGGTTCGGCTGCTCGCCGACGGTGTCGAACGGGGCTGGGGCGAGCTGAGCGCCCCAGTGGCCAAGTCGACCCTGAGCCACCACCTCAAGACGCTGCGGGGCGCCGGCGTCACCCGCACACGCGAGGAGGGCACCCGCTGCTTCCATCGGCTGCGACGCGACGACCTGGACTCGCGCTTTCCCGGCCTTCTCGACTCGGTGCTGGCAGCAGCACAAGCCGAAGACGTCGGCAACAAGGTGAGCCTGGTCGAGACCGGACGAACTTTAGAATCGCCCTAGCCGGTGGTTGCTGTCATTGGTCGGCGCACCTCGTCGCGATTAACTGGCCGATCCACGATCGCGCAGTGCGGAGCCCTCCAGGTGCCCCACCCAGATGGTCCCGAATGCGCTGCGCTCGATCGGTGATCACATTGAGCACCTAGTCGATGCACTCGATGACCCGCTTGAGCGCCGACAGCTCGCCCGGCGCGTCGCCACGGTCTTGTTGATGTGATGTCACCAACGGCATCAAGCACCCGCACATGTCACATGGTGCCCCGCACGAGTTCCCTTCACGACACCGACGGATTGCGAGAGATGTCACGTGACGAAACGGTGCGTAAGCGAGTCTTGAGCTCGTTCGCCGCGGGGGAGCCGCATCCGCAGCTAGCTGACATAGCTCTGAAAAAATGACACGAATTCGAGACAAAACCTCGATGACACGTTGTGAGACAACGCGCATCGCCGCAGGTCAGATGGCCGCGAGATGACATCAGGAATGGGAATTACAACTGCTGTAGACGGTATAGGGGCTGGCTGAGGCCGAAGGCCTCGGGCTGCAAAACGATTCGTGGGTTACTGGCATGGGTGAACACTCACGCTGGCAGTACCACATTTGCAGATCAGCAATAGGGCGCGGTCTTCGATGCGCACCGTGGTGGGCGAAGATTGGGCCCCGGGTCGCCGCAGTTGTTAGTGGCGCTGTTGGGGGCGAGACTGGTCTGGTTCGTCGTGGTCGACCCCGATTTGCAGGCCGCGCACGCCGCCGCACCGTGGCTGGTTGTGATGGATGACCATGAGGTCGCCGACAACTGGGCCGCCGAGGCACCCGCACGGCCGCAACCGGCGTTCCTTGAGCAGCGGGCCGGGGCGTTGC
>DASQSQ010000354.1:0-5035 GCA_035642315.1 Mycobacterium sp. | reverse complement strand
ACCCTACGCCTTGCGGGAGACGACGAACCGTGGGAACCGCTCATGTTTGGTGCGGCTGCCATCACCTCACCATAGGGTCTCAGGATGGCCAGTCACCCAGACGGTTGGTTCCACCGACATTCCAGGGCGCAGCCGATGGTTCGGATCGTCGCCCGGGTAGAGGCGAATCCTCACCGGCAATCGCTGCACGACCTTGACGTAGTTGCCGGTGGCGTTTTCGGGAGGCAGTAGGCTGTCGAGTTCGCCGGTCGCGCCGGGAATTCCCTCCACGTAGCCCCTGTAGTCGCGCCCGGTGGTATCGACGTGAACCGTGACGGGCTCGTTAGGCCGCATTTTCCGCAACTGGATCTCGCGGAAATCAGCAGTGATCCAGATATCGTTGAGAGGAACTACAGTAAGTAGTTGCTCGCCAGGTTGGACGCGCTGGCCGACCTGCACAGTCTTGTTGTCGACGACTCCGGTGGCCGGAGCGACGATATGCGTATAGCTCAGGTTGAGCTTGGCCTGATCGAGCGAAGCCTGCGCCGCTTGCACTGCGGCCTGGGCCTGGCCGATCATCCGGGCCGCGCCTCCGACCGCCGCACGGTCCGACTTGACCGCAGCCGCATCGACCCTGCCCGTCATCACGATTTCGTCGTTGGTCTCGCGCGGAATCACTGCCTGTTCGAGCAGCTCGCCGTAACGCTTCACATCGAGTTGCGCTTTGACGTTAGTGGCGATCGCAGCATCGAGATTCGCGACACTCAGCTCGTAATTCTGCTGCGCTGCTTTCACGCCCTGCTCCGCCTGGGCGAGATTGGCCGCGGCGTTTTCGACTGCGACCTGGTAGTCGCGCGGATCGAGATCAACCAAAGGCTGGCCGGCTTTTACCTGGTAGGTGTTTTCGACGTAGACGCGGACAACGGTGTCGTTTATACGCGTGCTGATAGGATCGAGATGGCCATCGATCTCGGCATCGTCGGTCCATTCGTACGACTGCAGATAATTCCAGAAGCGCATCCCGCCCACGGAGAGTATCGCGGCGACGACCAGCGCTAGGACCAGTTTTGCGGGACGCCGGTGGAGAACACCGCGGCGATCGGCGGGATCGCTTGTATTGGAGTCATCGCCTTCGTGGTCTTCGACCTCAACGGCGTCTAAATCGTTCGATTGTGGAGTTCGCTGCAAAGCTTTTTGCTCGTCACGCAAGCGCTCCACTTCAAACCGAAGCTGCCTGATTTCTTCGTGAAGACCATTTTGCTCTTCCTGCGCCGAAGATTCCGTGCGGAGCGTTCCGGTCACTTTTCCCAGGGGCGAGCGTCCAAAATCCATTGACGCTTTTTGCCCAGGCTCTCGGTGCGGAACATCCGGGGTGTCCATTTGAGAGTCTCCTTCGTTTTGCGAATTTGGGATAAGCCAAGTTAAACATATGTACGTCCGTATTGCTAGCCAAGAAAAGCTGCATTCAGGCGCTGGCTCGTGCAATGCCCGTGAGGGCGCCAGTGATCAAAACAACGGGGTGTGCATTAGTGAACTTCGGACCGGGCTTGCCTTCGGTACCGGCGGCGTTAACAGCCACATCCAGGCGACCGAAGCGCGCCACGGTCTGATCGACCAGGTTTTTTACGTCGTCCTCGTGGCGTACGTCGGCATTGACGTATTCCACCTCCGCGTCGATTCTGTGGAGCTCAGCCACCAGATTTCGGCCCGCTTCGTCGCGTCGACCCGCGATGACGATGCGCGCACCCTTTTTCGCGAAAGCAAGGGCAGTGGCCCGTCCAATGCCCGTAAGGGCGCCAGTGATAAAGACAACTGCGGTATCCATGGTGAGCTCCTTAGAGGACAATTTCTGCTTTCTTGAAGGCTAACCAGCTTCAATATAGATGTACATATTGCGATCAAGCGATCTCTCTCGACGCAACTCGGGCCGCTAACCAAAACTTGAAACGCGGGCTACCGATAATTTCCCGGGTAGCGTTCCGTGGCAGATGATTTACCCCTTGATGGCGCTTTCCCGTTCCCTGACAATCCACTCGCGTATGTAGGCTGAGCAATGTTGGAGATGGATACCCTTTTGACTCGCAGGCGCTCAGGAAGCGCACCACGTCTGCGTCCACCAGCTCCACTTCTTCCAGGTCCAGGACGATGCTCGGCGTTTGCGGGGGGTTGCGGGCCGTCCAGCCGGGCCGGCAGGACCTGTTGGTGGGACGGGCGGCTCTTTCGTCGAACATTCATTGACGAGTTTCAGAATCGAATTATCCGCGGCCACGATTTTCATGGGTGAGGAATCCACCCGTTCATCGCGATGGCCATGGCCTCGGCGTAGTCGTCGAGGGTTGATTCATTGACCCGGGCCAGGTCAGGATTGGGCTTCCAGTCACTCGATGCTTCGAGGTCCTTGGGAGAAACCTCGAAAACCGTTCTCTCATTCAGGTAACGAATCTTGACCAAATCAGCTGTTTCCCCTTCGACGACGAATTCCTTTTTCGAGGCTTTCATTTTCATGAGCCCTAACCCCGTTTAACCTTCGCTGTCCCCGGTCCCGGAGTCTCGCGTCCTCATAGCGGCGTTTGACCCGCTTCCCGGCCTTTTTCCCGTCGAGGATTTTCCCAGTGTAGGTAGTCCGGGCGATTGAAACGACTTCGACCTGAACCCATGACCCACTCTCAAATGACTCGACGACACAAGGTGCCACGAAAATTTCCGACTCGCGGGAACAACCTGTTCTAGTGTCAGCGCCATTTGATTCAATTCCCCTTCGATGGGTCGATGGTTCCGAAGTTGTCCACGACCCCGTGTTGCCTCAGAGCCGCATCAAAGGCCTGGGGCCGATCCCGGAGGGCACGCTGCTCAACATCGGTCTCGTCGGCGGCGCAGACGAGGTCATCCCTCCCGGTCGAGTAGTGGTCGGAGTGTCACTGGAGCCGGGGGCGGCGCCGACGCCGTCGTCGGCGCCCGGGTCGACGTGCTCCGTGTGAACCCTGAGACGACCGGTTCGGCATCGCCGTCCGCGTCGACCGCCGCTCAGGTGTGATCAGCCGTCCACGATCAGGTCGGCGATGGCTTCGGCGTGGGTGTCGGCCATGGCGTGGTTGGCTCCGGCCAGTTCGATGACCCGACCCGCCGGCAGCGCTCCGGCCAGGTTCCGGCACAGCTGCGCCGACGCCGCCGGGCTGCGCGTTCCCAGGACGATCGTGACCGGTACCGGGCAGCCGGCGAACGCGTCGGGGCGGGGTCGGTAGTCGAGCACGGCCCGCACGTCGCGGGCATTGGCCGGGGCGCCGGCGGCGAAGAACGAGCGGAGCTTGTCGGGCAGGGCGGCGTAGGCGCCGGGGGCGAACCAGAAATCGATCATCGTGGCCACGGCATCGGGGTCGCCCCGCTCCACCTGATTGATGTAGCCCTCGAAGGTGGTGGTCGCTAGGCGGTCCAGGTCGGCGTCCCCGCTCCAGGGCAGGGCGTACAGCGCGACCGGTTCGAGCAGGACGGCCCGCTCGATGAGCTCGGGCGCGTCGAGCAGGGCGGCGAGGGCGACGACGGCGCCGAAGGAATGTCCGACAAGGACGACTGGCGTGTCACCCGCACGCACCGCGCCGACCAGCTCACGGCCACGGTCCTCCAACGTGAGCGCAGGGTCGGCCGGAAGGTCGCCCCGAGCGTGGCCGGGCAACGTCGGGGTCGCCACCTCGACTCCGGTGCAGCGTTCGTGCAGTGCCCGTTGCACCGCGCTCCACGAGCGGGGCCCGCCCGGTGAGCCGTGCACCATCACCACTCGTTGCGTCGTCATGCTCATCGTCGCCTCCTTCGGCTCGGCCTCGAACGTCGCTGGACGGGCTACTTCTTGAAAGGGAGAGACACGGCGCCGATCTGGACCAGCACGGCGAGGCGGTCGATGGTCGACCAGCGCTCGACGATCTTGCCGTTCTCGAAGCGGAAGGTGTAGTGCGCGCCGAACTTCACCGATTTCCCGGTCGCGGGCACACCCTGGAACGGCCCGTTGTGGGTTCCTGACGCGGTGATACGCCAGACCACCTTGTCGCCGTCGCCGATCAGGTCGTCGATGTTGATCGTCAGGTCCGGGAACCCACCCCAGAGGGCGGTGTAGAAGTTCTTCATGCCTGCCTTGTCGAGGGCGGCGGGACCGAGGCCGTGCGCCTGCACGGAGTCGTCGTGGAAGTCGTACCAAGCCGACCGATCAGCGATGTTGTTGAACGCCTGTGCGGCTCTCTTCAAGACTTCTTTGTTGTCTACTACGGACATCGTGGTCTCCTTTCTTCTGCTCGCCAGGAACTGTCTCAATCTTTAAGGTCACGGCTATTTGGCAACCGCAAAGTGTGTGCCGCTTAAAACTGTTTGAACAAATTGCGGTTGCTGGAAAATCTGTTGCCGTATTTTGGGAAATTGCCAAATTCTCGGCGAGAAGTCCGTGATTCTGCGTGCGCTATGCAGCTCGCTGTCAGCGGAGCCCGGTAACCGAGCGCCTGGTGCAGCAGTTGATGGTTGTAGAATTCGAAGTAGGCGCTGATCCCGCGGCGAGCCTGCGCCACGCTCTCATAGGCGTTGAGATAGACTTCTTCGTATTTGAGACTGCGCCACAAACGCTCCACGAAGATGTTGTCGGCAAAGCGGCCGCGGCCGTCCATGCTGATCGCAATGCCGTGAGCGCGCAGCAGCGAAGTAAAGCCGTCGTCGGTAAACTGGCTGCCTTGGTCGGTGTTGAAGATCTCCGGTCGGCCCTTGCCCAGCGCTTCCTCCAGCGCCTCGATGCAGAAACTGGCGTCGAGCAGATTGGAGAGGCGCCACGCCAGCACATAGCGGCTCACCCAGTCCATCACCGCGACCAGGTAAAGAAACCCTTGGGCCATCGGAATATAAGTGATGTCGGCCGCCCACACCTGATGGACGCGTGCGATGCACAGTCCGCGCAAAGGTAGGGGCGATGCTTGGCATCGCCCCTGCCGAGGGAGAGCTACTTCGCGCCGGTGTAGGCTTCCAAGCGGTAGCCTTCGGGATCGACTACGAACGCCGAGTAGTAGTTCTCGCCGTAGTCGGCGCG
>DASQSQ010000353.1:0-4305 GCA_035642315.1 Mycobacterium sp. | reverse complement strand
GGGAGCGTCCGATCGGGGCTGGCGTCGGCGGTAAAGGCGTGGGATTTCAGTTTCCTTGCTCGCGGTAACCACTGGTCAGGCGGCTGGGATGCTATCCGGGGACCGACTTGCCGTGAGCGACCTCGGACACATTCCGCCCCCGCTACTGCGGATCAGCGTGCCGTCTCCTATATCGTCGAGACTGTGCCGGAGATGAATCGACGCAACATGTTGTTGACGACGGGGATGGGCATGCTCGCGGCTGCGGCTGCGGTCGGCGTCCCGGAAGCACACGCTGACCCGACCCATGCGGCGCCGCCCGCTGCGCCGTCGGCCGGCCCAACCGGGCCCTATATCTTCCAGGACGAGTTCGACGGGCCGGCCGGCCAAGGGCCCGACCTCGCGAAATGGACGCCACAGACTTGGCAGGACGACGTGTACCCGCCGGTCGAGGGGATATACCGCACGCAGAACGTGTTCCTCGACGGCAATTCCAATTTGGTGCTGCAAGCCAGTCATGAAAACGGTCAATACTTCAGCGGCAAACTGCGCGGCAATTGGCGGGGCATGATCAACACCACGTGGGAGGCGCGGATCAAACTCGACTGCCTCTTCCCGGGCCTGTGGCCCTCGTTCTGGACGGTGAACGAGGACCCGCAGCCCGACGGCGAGGTCGACATCTTCGAGTGGTACGGCAACGGCCAATGGGCCCCTGGTACCACGGTGCATGCGGCATCCAACGGGAAAACCTGGGAAGGCAAATCGATCCCGGGGCTGGTTGACGGCGCGTGGCACACCTGGCAAATGCGTTGGGATACCGACGGTTTCAAATTCTCGCGAGACGGTGCGGAGTACTTCAAAGTTCCACCGAAGCCCATCCACGTCCACGGCGGTGCGCCCGATGACTTCCGGTGGCCGTTCAACAATCCCGGCTACTGGATGACACCGATGTTCACCCTCGCGGTCGGCGGCGTCGGCGCCGGCGATCCCGCAGGCGGTACCTTTCCGAGCCAAATGCTCATCGACTACATCCGGGTCTGGTAACAGCCCGTTATCGTGTCGCCTTGATCACCTGAACCAGGTTGAACTGCCAGCGTTCGATTAGCCGGAAGCCCAGCCCGTGTGGGACCGCGAAAGCCGGTGTGGCTCCGAAGCTTTCGCCGGGTGGGAGCGTTGCGGCTTGCTCATGATCGGGCCGCGTTTTGTCGGCCTGGGTGATGATCCACACGACGCGGCAGTGGCTCAACGGCTTGGCGACGACTTCCGGGATGAGATTTGTATCGAAGACGTCGTTGCGATCGGTCGCTCGCTGCCACAGGGTGAGGTCGATCAACTTCCGGTAAGCGTCCGGGCGTGCCGCCATCAGTGGGCGCATGGGAGCGGGCATAAACGTCACCGTGTCGTTGACGAGTAGGCAATCACCCGGGGCTGCCTTCGCCGTAATCAGATCGGCGACCTGGCTATAGTCCATACCGTACTTCGCATACGGGTTACGTTGTGCGAAAATATAATTCGGCGTCGCAGCGATAGCGAGAATACTGATGACAGCCGCCCCTGCCCACGGCTTAACGGCCAACGCGCCGATACACACGCCCAAGGCCAATGCCATCGCCGGTGCGGTGAAGCATAGATAACGCGGTGTGTAGATGGGGTGGACCAATGCCGACCAGCTGACGATCACGGCGGTCGGTATCACAAGCCATCCGATCGCCAAGGTCAACAGCTGGCGATCTCCCTCGACCAGGTGCGCAGACGTGAAGAGCCACAAGACGATCGCTGTCACCACTATTAATGCTGAAACGATGGTGAATGGTGGGCTTCGCTCGAAATACTGTTGAATTGCCACATCCTCGATCGTGCGGTGCCCGATCGGCGCAACCCAACTGATCTGATGCGCTTGGCCGGCTACCATCGTCAAAAACGGCGTTAAAGCACCGATCGTCAAAACCGACATCACCGCAAACCGTCGTACGACCGTTCGGCTGCGCCGAAAGCCGAAAATGAAAGCGGCGTAAGCGAAGGGCAAAAGCAGTAGATACACGTCGACCAGAATCGAGATCGCGAGGACTAGTGCATATGACAGCCACGCCCAAGCGTTGTTGCGGCGTACGGCATAAACGAGCAGTACCGTCAGCCATACGGCCGCCATCATCGACAGGGCATACGGTCGAGCTTCGATGCCTGCCCACGTTGTCCGGGGCAAGATCGCACACACAACTCCCGACGCCAGCGCGACAGTGCGAGACGACAACTGCTTGCCCAACACCACGACCCCGGCCGCGGCGCCTCCAACCGCCAGCCCGCTGGGCACGCGTGACCAGAACTCCGTCGGCGGAAAGACTGTGAACCAGCCGTGCATGAGCACGTAGTACAGACCCTCAACGGCATCGACATTGCCCAACATCTGCCACAACTGACTCAGAGAACGACTGTAGGAGGCCGAAATTGTGGCGGCTTCGTCGTACCAGAAGGACGGGCGGCCCGCCCCGGCCAGGCTCACGACGATGCCCAACACCGCAACAACCAGCGGGTCTAGCACGGCTCGCGGGGGTGTTGCGATCAGGCGACTCGGATACCCGCTGAACACCTCGCCATGGTGCCAGAACCGCAGCTCCGTGGTCCTGGGTGCGCGTCTTCTAACGAGACTGCCGCACTTTGTACGTCGAGGGCCACGACTGTCGGGTGTCGTCGCCCACCAGCGGTGTGCCCATGCCGCCGACCTTGACGTCGTAGGCCTCCTGGCCCGCACCGACCTCACGGTTGGCGTGTTCCTGCGCCAGGTAGTACAGCTCGTCGATGGTGGCTTCGTCGTAGGCAACGAATGAGGTCTTGCGAACGATGTCGCCCGCCCCGGCAGTCATTAGGTCGGGCAGGATTTTCGTCGCCAGCGCCGCCAGGCCCAGCAACGAGAATGGGATGACCCAGTAGCAGACGTACGACAGCGGCGTCCTGGCGTCGAGCATCGTCGCGTTGCGGAGCACGATCGGCGGAATCGCCGACGACACCGTCATACCTCCGAGGACGGCAACCCAGATCCAGGCCAGCCGTGTTGTGACTTGGCCGAACAGATCGCTCTCCACCACCCCTGGGGGCTGCCCTGCTGCGATGAACTCGTGCACGAACGGCTTGCGGATCAGCACGCCGATGAGGACAACCAGGAGGATCGCCGCGATGCTCACCGGCTGAGCCCACCGCCCTATCGCCGATGGGCTCAGCAACACGGTCGCGGCCGCCAACACCAAGAATGTTGCGACAGCCCCGATTTCGAGTGGTCGCGCCGGTATCCGGGTGGCGCGGCTGACCGCCAGCCCGACGACGGCGAGCGCCAGCGCGACCAACGCCGCGATCAGCGGTGGCACGTTACCGACAAGCACCCAATAAACGATCCACGGCGCGAAGCCAAACAGAATGCCCACGATCGGTCAGTGTATGGGCGTGGCGGTTGACCGGATCTACTGGTCGGCTTGCTGCTCGGTTTGTTGCGCCTGCAACTCGTCTTGCAGGGCCTGCTGTTGGGCCTGCTCGTTTTGTTCTTCGGCCTGTTGTTCGGACTGGATCATCATCTGCATCGCGTTGTTTTGCTGTTGCAGCTGAGCTTCGTCCTGACCGCTGTCGTCGTCGACGTCCTGCACGCGCAGCGGCGCCGGGGTTGCCGAGTCCATCAGCTGTACCGTCCCCGACGCGACGGTGGTCTCGGGGGCACCGGGCCAGGTGGTGCCCAAGAACGCGAACAGCGCGATGGCGGCGGCCCCGCCGACAATCATTCCGATCGCATGGCAGCGTCGACGCTGCACGTTGGTTGTGGTGATCTCAGAAGGTTCTTTGGTGGTGTTCATCAGCCATGATTGCGCTCGGTCGTTAGCTCCAGGCTTGGTCGCAGTTAGCGTCTGGCTGTGAGTAGCCGAGCAGCTAAAGCTGAAGGCTGCGCAGGGTGCTCTTCACGAATTTCTTCAGGACTTCGTCACGTGCGGCCCCGGACTCTCGGGCGCTGATGAGCATTGCGTGCAGGCCGATCAGAAAAAATGCGGCGCTGTCATATGCCTCGACGTCATCGTAGAGTTCGCCTCGGTTGCGCGCGCGCTCGATTTCGGCAGCCAGCAGCACGAATGTCGGGTGTTTGGTCCAATTCTCGTCTTTGGGTGCTGCCGGTGAGAAGTACAGACTGATGACGTCGCGAAATAGGGCTGCACCCCACCGCGTTTCGAGTGCGACGACGAGCGTGATGATCTCATTCAGTACGGCAGGCAGGTCGCGGCGGGTATCAAGAAATCGACTGAGTTCCGCCGCAAGGTAGTCCTCGTCGCGGCGGATCAACTCGAGCAAGAC
>DASQSQ010000352.1:0-5155 GCA_035642315.1 Mycobacterium sp. | reverse complement strand
AAACGGGTTAGGCCTCGCCTCGCTCGTGCTGGCCATCGTCGCGCTGCTGAGCGTCTGGACGGTCTTTGTTGCTGTTGTCCTGGGACCCGTCGCGGTGGTCGTCGGAATCATCGGGCGCGGACGTGTCAAACGCGGCACCGCCAACAATGGCGGAGTCGCGATCGCAGGCATCGCGCTGGGCGCCCTTGCGATCATCGTGGGCGTGGCGTTCATTCCGATCTACACGGTCGTCTGGAAGGACGTCGGCGGCGGCGACTACATCGACTGTATCCAGAAGGCCAACAACGACCGGCTCCAGGAGCAGCGTTGCGCAGATCAATTCCGGCAGAACGTGCAGGACAAGTTGAGCGTCACGCTGACGCCGACACGCGTGCCGTAGGACGTCAAAGGCCGCGGCGACGCGGCATGAACTCCAGCGAGAGCAACACATAGATCAGCGGCACCAGCTGGGTCAGCGATACCAGCGCATACCGCCGTTGGTCCGGCGCGCGGAATTTGCGCAAGTATCGATACAGCGATTCCAGCGCGATCAACGGGTTCAGCAGATGGATCAGCCAGTAGAACAGGCTTTGCATCCGTCCGCGCTGCTTATCGTCGAAGATCTCCGGGAAAGCCGCGAATGCCAATGATACCCGTTGTGCGCCAGCATCTTTGGCTGCATTGATCATGTCGACGCTGAGCCGTTCATCGATCCCATTGGGCGCCCCGGGGCGACGCCACGGCACGTCGAGGGTGATATCGCTACCGCCGCCGGCGGTGGCGTAGCGGTGAAAGCCCTGTACGCGGCCGGACTCATCTCTGGCAACGATCAGTTGCATCCCCGGATACCGGCCCTCGAGCACGCCGTCCAGATTCATGCAGAATCCACGATCGGTGTGCGATCCGCTGGAACAGGCCCGCAGCACCTCGGTCAGCTCGGCCCGCAGCTGGCCGTCGAGTTTCTGTTCGCCGACGATCTCGGTGGTGAGACCGCAGTTATGCGTGCGTTGGACCGCCTGACGCAAGTTGCGGAACTTGCGTCCAACCGTTTCGAAGCTGGACACGTCAATGACGACGTCTTGCCCGATGGGTACCGGATGGAGCGATTGGCCCAGCACCTTCGGGTCGGTCCACAGCGCGAGCCGCCGCTCACTGCAAGCCAACACGACGATCCGCCAACCGTGGGTATGGCACACGTTGGCGAAGTCGGCGACCAGTTGAGGGAATTGCGCCTCATCCCCGAGAGGGTCCCCACTGACCACCGCGTAGCCGATGCGCGTCCGATATGCCAGTGCCGCTGTCCCGTCCGCGCTGAACAGGTAGCACTTGCCCGTCTGCATGGCGAACGGCGCCAGCGGGTCGCCACTGGTGGCCTTGATCAATGCCCACACCCGCGACAGGTCGCCGGGATGCCGGCGCGCTGACGTGGGCCACATCAGCGCCAGACCGGACCCGGCCATCAGCACGTCGCCGAGCAGATCGAAAGACAGCACGTGGGCGCCGATCCCGGCGAACAGGACGAGGACCGCAGCGATCGCGTGCCGGGCCGTGACCGGGCGACCCAGAAAAATGCCCCGGGCGATCAACGCCACCGCGGCCAATACCGTCAACGACCATTCCAGTCGGTCGACCGGGCCGCGGGCAATCACCTTCATCAACCAACCCGCCGCGCTGAGCAGGGCCAACGCTCCCACCCAGCGCGCCGCCCGCGAATTGACGTGGACGACAACCCGCTCGCTTGCGTGGACCCGGGGCGCGATACCGATCAACGACTCGTGCACGCCCACCTCCGGCTGCTCGGCAACAAAATCAGGCGGCACAGTGGGCTGCTGCGTCACAGCGCTCGTCGCCGGTACGCCGCCAGCGTTCGATTACCCAACCACCTCAAACGTTACGCCTTGAACCGGTTCTGCTGCGGTGACATCAGGGCGCCGCAACCGAATCGTTGCCTGCCGCCCTACGTCGGCGAACTGGGAAAATACTTGACTACCCCTTCTTGCACCACGGTGGCGACCGGCTGCCCGGAGCGGTCGAAGAAGTGGCCGGTGCCAAGCCCGCGTGAATCGGTAGCCACCGGCGAGGACGTGGAGTACAACACCCAGTCGTCGAGGCTCACCTGCCGGTGAAACCAGACCGAGTGGTTGACGGTCGCCGCGAAGATGCGGTCGAAGCCCCACGAGAGGCCGTGCGTGGTGATGATCGAGTCCAGCACGGTGGTGTCGGAGCAGTACAGCATCGTGGCGGTGTGTAGCGCGGGATCGTCGGGCATCACACCGTCGGCTTTGACCCACACTCGGTTGTAGTCGAGCCGCTCCCCTTTATCCCGCATCACCCAGGATGGGTCGTTGGTGTATCGCCATTCGATTGGTTGCAGCGCGTTGACGAACAACGGAACGGTCTTCTCGTACCCGCGCAATAGCTCCTTGATCGACGGCAATGTCTCCGGATCGGCGACCTCGGGCGCTTCGACATTGTGCTCGAGGCCGCTACCGCCGGAGAGGTAGGAGATCATCACCGTCGCCAGCAAGGAGTCGTCCTGAACCACCTCAATGCGCCGGTTCGCAAAGCGACGCTCGTCGCGCAATCGCATCACCTGAAACTGAATGTCTTTGCTGGTATCGCCGCCATTGACGAAATGCACGGAAAGCGCGTTGGGCGGCAAGTCACGGGTCAGTGTGCGGCTGGCCGCCACAAATGACTGCGCCATCAGCAGTCCGCCGAATGTCCGAGGCGGGTTCTTGCTGGGATGAGTTCCGATGAAGACGTTGTCGCCCAAACGACGAAGGTCGAGCACCGCCATCAGCTCGTCGAAGTCAGACACCGGCTCAGCCTAATGGCCCGATTTCTCAGCCCTGCTTTTCCACGGCTTCGCCGAGGGCAGGTCGCTCAGCTAGACGTCTTCCTCGCCGATTCGGTGCACGTGGATCAGGTTGGTTGAGCCGACGGTGCCCGGCGGTGCGCCGGCGACGATCACCACCAAGTCGCCGCGCTTGTAGCGGCCGAGCTCCAGCAGCGACTTGTCGACTTGGCGGATCATGCCATCGGTGGTCTGGATGATCGGGACGATGAACGTCTCGGTGCCCCACGTCATGGCCAGTTGACTCCGCACTTCGGGCAGTGGGGTGAACGCCAGCAGCGGCAGCGGCGTATGCAATCGGGCCAGTCGCCGCACGGTGTCTCCGGACTGGGTGAATGCCACCAGCGCCTTGGCGTCGAGTCGTTCGCCAATATCGCGGGCGGCATAACTGATCACTCCGCGCTTGGTGCGAGGGACGTGCGTCAGCGGCGGAGCGGCGGTCGAATTCTCTTCCACCGCACACACAATCCGGGCCATCGTCTGCACCGCGGCCAACGGATGCTTGCCGACAGCGGTTTCGCCGGACAGCATCAACGCGTCGGCGCCGTCGAGAACGGCATTCGCGACGTCGGAGGCCTCGGCCCTTGTCGGCCGCGAGTTTTCGATCATCGACTCGAGCATCTGTGTCGCCACGATGACGGGTTTTGCGTTCTCCCTTGCCATTTGGATGGCTCGCTTCTGGACCAGCGGAACCTCTTCGAGCGGCAGCTCGACACCGAGGTCGCCGCGGGCGACCATCACCGCATCGAACGCCAGCACGACTGCTTCGAGGTTGTCAATGGCTTCCGGCTTCTCCAGTTTGGCGATAACCGGTACCCGCCGACCGACCCGATCCATCACTTCGTGCACGAGTTCGACGTCGGACGGCGAGCGCACAAACGAGAGCGCCACCATGTCGACGCCCAAGTGCAGCGCGAACTCGAGGTCGTCGATGTCCTTCCCGGACAGGGCGGGAGCCGACACGCTCATGCCGGGCAGCGACATCCCCTTGTTGTTGCTGACCGGGCCGCCTTCGGTGACGGTGCACACGACGTCGTCGCCGTCGATGTCGTCGACGACCAAGCCGACGTTGCCGTCGTCGACCAGAACGCGGTCGCCGGGCAAGGCGTCTTTGGCCAATTGCTTATACGTGGTCGAAACCCGATCGTGGTTACCCGCGCAGTCGGTGACAGTTATGCGTACGGTTTCGCCGTCCGCCCAGTAGGTCGGACCGTCGGCGAAACGGCCGAGCCGGATCTTGGGGCCCTGCAGGTCGGCGAGCACGCCGACCGCGCGCCCGGTCGCATCAGAGGCGGCACGGACCCGGTCGTAGGCAGCTTTGTGATCGCGGTACTCGCCGTGACTGAAGTTCATTCTGGCGACGTCCATTCCGGCTTCGACCAGCGCGCTGACCGATTCGTCAGTGCTGGTGGCCGGACCGAGAGTACAGACGATTTTGCCGCGTCTCGCCACGTCGAGTCAGCATAGTCGCGCTAGCTGATCATCTGCCGACGGTTACCGATCCGGCAGCGGGCTAACTGGTGAGTAACGTCGGAATCAACGGGAAACCCGGCAGGTTACGTACCACCGTCCACGCGAGCGTCGCGATCACGACCGTCGCCGCCGTCGGCAGTGACATCAGCGATTTCCCGGAGCGTCGGCGCAGCAAAATCCATCCGGCCAACATCGGAAGGCCGACGAGCAGGAAAACGTTGTCGGTGACGGCTGCGACCAGGTCACCGTGCAGGACGTCGTGGACCATCCGCAGGCCTCCGCAGGCGGGACAGTTCCACCCGGTGAGCAGCCGGAACGGGCAGACGGGAAAGACCGAGTCCGGCTTGTGTGGGTCCACCAGGCCGACGTAGCCAACGGCGCCCACCAGCAGCGCGCCCGCCCCCAGCGCGGGTAGCCAGCGGCGACGAGCGCCGTGCTGAGCCGGATTGGCCATCTTTTCAGGATGCCAGCCCGTGCGCGGCCGCGGCTATCGTCGGCGCAACCTGGAATTCAGCCGCTGGCGCCATCCCGACTGCACCGCAGTCGAGTCTGCTGGCTTCGGGGTTGGCTCCTCGTCCGCCGCGACCTCGTCGTCGGCCGAGTCCGCTGTCTCATCGGCCGCGTCAGCATCAGATTCTTCGGCGTCAGTTTCAGGCTCCGGCTCGGCTTCCTCCGGCTGGCCCTCGTCGGCTTCGACGGCCTCGCTGTCCGCCTCCTCAGGCTCCGGCTCGGCCTCCCCCGGCTGGTCCTCGTCGGCTTCGACGGCCTCGCTGTCCGCCTCCTCAGGCTCCGGCTCGGCCTCCCCCGGCTGGTCCTCGTCGGCTTCGACGGCCTCGCTGTCCGCCT
>DASQSQ010000351.1:0-4767 GCA_035642315.1 Mycobacterium sp. | reverse complement strand
ATCACCGACTCGGCAAATTCGTGCACCCAGTCACGGACGTGGACCACTTCCTCCGATAAGTCCATCGAAAAGGTGGCGTCCATCAGCGCTCCTATCAGTGATCTCGGCCGCATTGTCTTGCCGTGTCGTCGGCCGACACCTACAGTAAACGCTTGTGCACTGAGTGCACAAATTAGCAGCTCAGCCGCGATCGAACTTCTGACGAGGGACACATGCAGAGCAGTGATATCCGGGCGGTCGGGCAGCTGGCGGGGGAGGCATCGTCGATGGTGACGACCCTGGTGCGGGGGATGCACGCCGGGATCGCCGGACGGGTATTCGGGTCGATCGGGACGCCGGCGGCACCGACCAGGCTGATCCATGACGGGCTGACGCGCGCGATCTATGGCGGTGTGGACGTGGGCATTCGCGGCGCAACCCGGGCCGCCGGCGCGGTGGCCGCGGAACTATGGGGTGACGACGGCGACGAATCCCTCGAATCGGGCACCACATCGGCTGCGGTGCTCGCTGCCGTCAATGGCATATACGGGGATGAGTTGACCGAGCGCGACAACCCGCTCGCGAGCCCGATGGCCATCCGGCACCGAGGCAAGGTGATTCCGCCGACCGCCGGCGGTCTTGCCGCAGCGTTTCCGTCGGCCACCGAACGGGTCGTGGTTTTTCTGCACGGCTGGTGTCTTACCGAGCGGTCGTGGTCTCGGCGGCCACCCGAAGACTCTGGAATGGAAGACAGCCGGACTTATGGCGAACGGCTGCACGAGGACTTGGGATTCAGCCCGGTACGGCTGCGTTACAACACCGGGCTGCACGTGTCGGTCAACGGCCGAGCGCTCGCCGACATGCTGGACCGATTGCACGCCGATTGGCCGGTCCCCATCTCCGAGCTTGTGCTAGTGGGCCATTCGATGGGTGGGCTGGTGGCGCGCAGCGCTTGCTATTACGGTGCCGAGCAACAACATCGATGGACCGACGCGGTCAGTCACGTGGTGTGCCTTGGCTCGCCGCATCTGGGGGCCGATCTGGAGAAGGGCGTTAGCGTCGCGTCGTGGGCCTTGGCCCGGTTGCCCGAAACCCGTGCCATCGCAGCCTTTTTGAATGCCCGCAGCGACGGAGTCAAAGATCTGCGCTTCGGCGCCTGTCTTGATGAGGACTGGCGCGACGTCGATCCGGACGAGTTCCTTCGCGATCGCTGCCACGAGGCGCCTTTCCTGCCTCATACCACCTACCATTTCGTGGCGGCCACCCTCACGCCATCGCTGCTCGGGATCATCGCCGGCGATCAGTTGGTGCGATCGCACAGCGCCACCGGCCGCGGCCGCGCGCGACGCATCCCCTTTGACGCTGAACACGGACTGACGCTGACCGGGCTGAACCACCTGGACTTGTTGAATCATCCGCTGGTCTACGCGAAGCTGCGCGACTGGCTGACCCGCTAGGGGGCCGTTGCCTCCCCGGACGCGGCGGCGATGCACGCCGCGACGTCGGCCGCGACGTCCAGCGTCTCGGGGTCGTCGGCGGGTGCGTAGCGGTGGGCGGCGCTGTCGTAGCGGGCTCCGGCGATGGATCCGTGGTTGGCGGGTAACTCGGCCACCTGCACCGGCCACTCGTTCTGCCGGAGCGCGGCGGCGAATTCGTGGGTCACCGCGACTGGAATGACGTCATCGTCCAGACCGTGCAGCAAGGTGAATGGGCCGGGCCTTGCGTTGCCGGTGAGCTGGGTGGCCGGGATTCGACCGAAGATCGGATCGGCGACCATGAAGGCACCGGCCAGGCAGACGGTGTGGGCGAAACCAACGCCGAGGCTGCGGGCCTGGATCGTCAGCCCGGCCGCCGCAACGCCGCCCATAGACCAGCCGACCAGCACCAGGCCGTCGGGGTCGTCGATCCGCTCGCGGGCGAAATGCACCGACTTGAGCAGATCGGCGCGCCCGCCATCGTCGGCGTGTGAGTTCCAGTCGGGGATGACCACGCCCAAGCCACGGCCGACAAGGAGCTCGGCGAGTGGCCGGACGGCAGCGCGGGCGTCGGGCTGCTGGCCGTGCCACAACAGCACGGTGCGTTGTGAAGGTCCGCCGCAGACATCGGCCAGCCGACCGGGGGCGTATTCGACGGTCTGCATACCGTCCAGGCTGCCCTACCGCCTAACCGGTCACGGCTTCGGTGGTGGTGGCGGTGCCGGCGCCGGCGAAGGTGCTGGTGCTGGTGCTCCGCCGCCTAACAGGGAACCGAGGATATTTAACGGGATGCCTGCCTCCGCCGGTGATTTTCCCGGGTCGGGGACCGCCGCGTCGTTCTTCTGCCACGGCTGACAACCGTCAGTCTTGAAAGACTTGTCAGTCGGGTCGATCCGCACGACCTGCGGCTTTTTGCTCAACGCATTGTCGACCAACTGTTTGCCGTCGTCGCCCGAGAGTCGTTTCCAATAGCAGGTGCCGCTGCCGACCGGTCCCGCGGAGGTGTAGGTGCCGGGCACGATGTCGGTTCCCACCGCGTAGGTGCCGTCCTTGTCGATGGTGGTCTTCGCCCCAGGGGGCGGCGGTCCGGGCGGTGGCCCCGGGGCCGGTCCCGGCGGCGGCGCCGGTGGGTCGGCACTGGCAAGGCCACCAGCGGCACCCCAGCTCAGCGCGATGAGCGCCGCCGCGGCGACAATGGTTGACTTCGACCTCACGAATAGCAGCATACGGGGTTTGCGGGACCGTTGTCCGAGCCCGATTGCGCTGCTAGGCCGTTTTGGTGAGCAGCGGCAACAGCATCCTGCGGCGCGCTGAGGTCGCATCGGCGAAGTAATGCAGCGCCTCGTGAACCGAAACGAAGACCGGGAAGCTGGATTCCTCGTGGGTGACCAGCAGCGCCGTGTTCACCGCTTGGCTGGGGATCACCGACCAGTCCAGTCCGCCGGCGGTGCACACCGCGTCGATCCGGTAGATGAGTCGGACAGCTTGTGCTGCAAAGGAATCCAAATTCGACAGGTCAAGCACAAAAGGCTTGTCCGGCAAGATGAAACGCTTGGTGTACTCGCTGACCAGGTCGACGTTCGTCGAGTCGACCGCGCCGGTAATCGTCACAACCGTCCCCAGGCTGCGGCACTGGGCTCGCACCGCGGCACCGTCGCAGTCGAGTGGAAGATGAGCGTGACGCGGGGACACGCAGGCACCCGCGGTGCCCATTGAATCGGTCATGCGAGTCCCCCAGTTCTCAAACGTTGTTGCTGCGGTATCGGGTCAGCGACGACCTCAACCTGTTTGAGACGCTAATTGGCTACTCTAAGGTCACTCGGTCCGGCCTTTAATACTTTGCTAAGAAACATTTTTCAGCTACCGCCCAGTAGCTTCCTAGGCAAGCCGTCTGACCGACCCCGCATAGCTGAGCGCGTGCTCGTAGATCTCGAGGTTGTCGCGCGAAATCTTCGCGTGCACCGGACGCTCGAGAAGGAACCGCAGTACGGGGTTGAAGGCGTGATACGTCTCGTGAAAGGTCAGCACGGTGGTGCCGTCGGCTTGCTCCTCGAGTTCGTGGTACCCCTCGGCGCGCGACCACAGCGGCTTGCCGATCGCCACATAGCGCGAGAGCTTGTTGACTTTCGCCTCGGTGACGGTCTCCCACGAACGCCCCTTGCCGCCCGACAGCAGGTACTTGGGCACGGGGAAGACACAGGTGCGGACCAGCCCTTCGCCGGCTTCGTCGCCTTCGTTGAGGATCTCCATGCTGCCCGTCGGCCATTCGAGCACGCGCGGCTTGGGCGAGTTCGGCGGCGCTGGTGGATGCAGCACCCGCCAGACCTTCTTCGGGGGTGCGTCGACGTGAAAGCGCACCGTGTAGGACTGCATCAGCCTTCTCCCCAGCTGTCCCAATAAGTGATGCTCTCCGCTGGCGGACGTACGGCCGGCCGGAAGTCGGTGCCGATCGTGTAGGCCACCGGGAACAGCGCGGCCTGGGTGACCGTGGCCGGGATCCCCAGCAGCTCGGCGACCTCCTGTTCCTTGGCCAAATGCATTGTCGTCCAGACTGATCCGAGACCGCGGGCGCGAAGGGCAAGCAAAAAGCTCCAGCCGGCCGGGATGATCGACGCCCAAGCCGACGCAGCGGTCAGCAGAGTGGAGTTATCGATGCGGTTCGCCAGGCACGGGATGACATGCACCGGAACTTGGCCCAGCGTCTCGGTCAAGCTGAGCGCATTGGTGTACACGCGCTGGGTCTGCGGGTCGGCTGCGTCCTTGGCGGCGTAGGCAAGATACTCAGCGCCAATGCTGCGGTAGATTTCCGCGATCGCGGCGCGCTTGTCGGCATCGGTGATCACCAGCCACCGCCAATCCTGCGCATTGCTGGCCGTGGGCGCCTGCATCGCCAGTCGTATGCACTCCAGGATCACGTCCCGACTCACCGGCCGCCTCAGGTCGAGGCGTTTGCGCACCGAACGCGTGGTGCTCAGCAATTCGTCGACAGTGGTGACGTCCATCCTGTCCTTCCCGCTGCAGTCAGAGGTCGATCGCGCAGGACTGGTCGACTCCGAGCACAGTCAACGAACGCCCCAGGCCGAGGAACACCGCCAAGCACAGCGTCAGATCGAGAATTTCCGGGTCGGTGAACACCTCGCGAAGCCGCCCGACGAACGCATCGTCGATCGATCCGTGGTCATTCGCGAAACGTTCGGCGTACTCGATAGCAATACGCTGCCGCGGCGTATAGCCGGGGTAGGTCGCATACGCAGCGACGTTCTCATAAAGCTCCGGCGCGACGCCGGCCTCGAGTACCGATGGTGCGCGAAAG
>DASQSQ010000350.1:0-4963 GCA_035642315.1 Mycobacterium sp. | reverse complement strand
CACCTCGGAGTCGCGCGACCATCGGCACCGGACGAGCTCGATCGCCGGCGGGTCCGCGACGCGGGTGATGGCACACATGGATGAGCTGTCCATGCTCGTCAAGCGTGGAGCCGACCCTAAGACCCGGCCAAGCCGGGCTGGCGGCCGTGTAGCGCGGAAGGGACGCAGCCGCAAGGCTGCCGAACAACCCCGAGACGGGGTGCGAGTCGCGTGACCACTAAAAACCACTCACTCGCAACGGCCGTGTTGGAATCCCCAACCTCAAGTAGGGGAGGACGTCAAACCAGTAGTGTGCCTCGACGTGGACTCCGACGATCTGGCCTTTGCGGGAGCCGCCGAACAGGCGCGGATGTTGGCCGAAGGCACGATCACCGCGCCCGCGCTGCTCGAGATCTACCTGTACCGCATCGCGCGGCTGGATCCGCAGCTGCGCAGCTACCGCGTGGTCCTTGCCGAAAGCGCGCGTCAGGAAGCGCTGGCTGCGCAGCGCCGCCTTGACGCCGGCGAGCGGCTGCCGCTGCTCGGCGTCCCGGTCGCGATCAAAGACGATGTCGACGTCGCCGGTGAGCTGACGACGTACGGCAGCAGCGCCGTCTCGACGCCGGCAACCCGCGACGCGGAGGTGGTGGCCCGGCTGCGGGCGGCGGGCGCGGTGATCATCGGCAAAACCGCTGTGCCGGAAATGATGATGTTGCCCATCACCGAAACCCTGACGTTCGGCGCGACCCGCAATCCGTGGAACACCGCGTTCACGCCGGGCGGCAGCAGCGGTGGCACCGGTGCCGCGGTGGCTGCCGGGCTGGCGCCACTGGCACTCGGTTCCGACGGCGGCGGCTCGATCCGCATCCCGTCGGGTTGGTGTGGTCTGTTCGGGATCAAGCCGCAACGCGATCGGGTCCCGCTGGCACCGCACGACGACGCGTGGTGCGGGCTGAGCGTCAACGGTCCGCTCGCGCGGTCGGTGAAAGACGCGGCGTTGTTCCTGGATGTCACGACGACGATGCCCGGCCCGGACGGCGGGTTCGTCGGCGCCGCCGCGCGGGAACCCGGTCGGCTGCGAATTGCGTTGAGCACCAAGGTGCCACCGCCGTTGGTCGTCAATATCGGCAAGGAGCAACGGGCCGCGGTCGACGAAGCGGGTGCGCTGCTGCGCGAGCTCGGCCACGATGTCGTCGTGCGCCACCCCGACTATCCACCGGCCGCCATCTACGCCAACTACCTGCCACGCTATTTCCGGGGCATTTACAACGACGTCCGCTCACTGCCGCATCAGGACCGACTGGAGAAGCGGACCCGCAACATGGCGCGCATCGGGTCGATGCTGTCGGACCGGCGGATGGCGACTGTGCGCGCCGGGGAGGCGGCACTCACCGCCCGAATCCAGTCGATCTTCGACGATGTCGACGTCGTGATCACGCCCGGGAACGCCACCGGGCCGTCGCGCATCGGCGCCTACCAACGCCGCGGCGCCATCGCGAGCTTGCTGCTGGTGTCGCGCCGGGTGCCGTTCTTCGAGATCTGGAACCTCACCGGCCAGCCGGCCGCCGCGGTGCCGTGGGGGTTTGACCGCGACGGCATTCCGCTGTCGGTTCAGCTGGTCGGCCGGCCGTGCGACGAGGCGACGCTGCTGTCGTTGAGCGCGCAGCTCGAGTCGGCGAGGCCGTGGGCGGACCGGCGGCCACCGGTGTCATGACGGCGCGATCACCCGCCAGGCGTCCAGCTTCTGGCCGGGCGGCATCGCACGCGCCGGGCTGGTGGACGGCAACAGCTGGTAGCTGACCGGCGCCTCGACGTCGACCAACCGGCCGAACAGCTTCTCGGCGGCCCGGCCGTTGAAGTACACCCGGCTTATGCCCCGGTAAATAGTGAACAGGTGACTAAAGTCGTTTACCACCACAGTATTTGGGTCGATCTTGGCGTCTGAGCTGCCGGCGCGGCGACACATGTGCAGCACATCCCAGAGCGCCACACCGTTCGATTGCAATGCGGCCAGCCGGGTTTCGTAGGGTGCCCGCAGCTCGAAGTCGAACAGTGCACTGGTGATCGGCCAGAACGCATTTCGCGGGTTGCCATAGTACTGACCGGTGGCCAGCGATTGCACACTGGGGAAGGACCCCAGGATCAGCAGCCGGGCGTCGTCGTCGACGGCGGGCGCAAACCCTTCCAGAAGCGGTGTGGTCATGGGATTCCCATGATGCCTCGCCGCGTTATACGTTGGCGACGTGGACGACAAGGCCCATCCAGACATCGACGAACTGTTGGGAGATCTGGAGGGCAGCGCACGCGCCGAGCGCGCCGAGCTGATCGAGTGGCTGCTCGAGCGGGGCATCACTGCCAACGAGATTCAAGGCACGTCCGCACCCCTGTTGCTGGCAACCCGTCGAGTAATCGGCGACGACGGCACCTATGTGTCGACCCGAGAAATTGCCGACGCCTACGGCATTGATCTTGACCTACTCCAGCGGGTGCAGCGCGCCATCGGTTTGGCCAGGATCGACGATCCCGACGCGGCCGTGCACATGCGCGCCGACGCCGAGGCGGCCGCCCACGTCCGCCACTTCCTCAAACTCGGCCTGGATCCCGACAACCTGGTGCTGGTCACGCGCGTGCTCGCCGAAGGTCTCTCGCACGCGGCCGAGGTCATGCGCTACACCGCCATGGCGGCTGTCATCGAACCGGGCACAACCGAACTGGAAATCGCCAAGCGATCCAACGCACTGGTCAGTCAGATCACGCCGCTGCTGGGCCCGTGGATCGACGAAATGCTGTTCATGCAGCTCAGGAACATGATGGAGACCGAAGCCGTCACCGCCAGCGAGCGAGCCGCCGGAGCGCCGCTACCTGGCGCGCGACAGGTCACTGTCGCCTTCGCCGATCTGGTGGGTTTCACCCGCCTCGGTGAGGAGGTGCCGGCCGAGGAGCTGGGGCAGTTGGCGAATCGGCTGGCCGACATCGCCCGCGACGCGGCGGTCCCGCCGGTGCGCTTCATCAAGACGATCGGCGACGCGGTGATGTTCGTCTGCACCGAGCCGGCGCCGCTGCTGGACGCGGTGCTCAAGCTTGTGGACGCCACCGACGGCGACAACGACTTCCCTCGGCTGCGGGCGGGCATCGCGTCGGGGTCTGCGGTGAGCCGGGCGGGGGACTGGTTCGGCAGCCCGGTGAACCTGGCCAGCCGGGTGACGGCGGTGGCGCGGCCGGGCGCGGTGCTGGCCGCCGAGTCGACGCGCGATGAGCTCGGCGACGACGCTGGCTTCAGTTGGTCGTTCGCGGGCGCGCGTCATCTCAAGGGGATCAAGGGCGAGGCGAAGCTGTACCGCGCCCGGCGAGGCGACGCGGAGACCACATAGGGGCAGGCCCGGAGGACGTTGGGAGGCGTCTCGTACATCCTGCGCGGCCGGTTCTCACTCCACTGTCCGGCTCTTTGGAAATCGTCGCTTTCCGGGCCTGCTTCGCATTCAAAGTTACAACTCTGCACGGGTCAGATCAACGGTTTTCTTTGGCGCCGAATGTGGGCATCTGTCACGGTTTCCGTCGAAAAACGTGCCCTCGGCAGCCCGGGGTTGTTCGCCCGGGGCGAAAGCTACTTTTGCAAATGATGCAATAGTGTAATTATGTAAGCATGAAGCACCAACATTATGGACACGGGCGGCGCTACGGCCGTCCCGGCGGCTGGCAGCAAGCGGGCCAACCCGACGCCGGCGACGCCGCGGACTGGTTCGCCGGACGCCTGCCCGACGCCTGGTTCGACGGCGACCCGACTGTCGTCGTCGACCGCGAGGAGATCACCGTGATCGGCAAGCTGCCCGATCCGGAAAGCTCCAAGACGGACGAAAGCGAAGCGCGCGCGTCGGGTCGTGTCTCGCGGTTTCGTGAGGAGACCCGGTCGGAGCGGATGAACATCGCCGACGAGGCGCAGGACCGCTACGGCCGCAAGGTTTCCTGGGGCGTCGAGGTCGGCGATGAACGAATCTTGTTCACCCACATCGCCGTTCCGGTCATGACGCGTTTGAAGCAGCCGGAGCGCCAAGTCCTCGACACCCTGGTCGATGCCGGCGTGGCCCGATCCCGCTCTGATGCGCTGGCCTGGTCGGTCAAACTGGTCGGCGAGCACACCGAGGAGTGGCTGGCCAAGCTTCGTGACGCGATGTCGGCGGTCGACGACCTGCGTGCGGAGGGCCCGGAGCTCTAGCGTGCTCTATGAACCCCAACAGGCTCAGCGGCCGGGGTGATATCACCCCGAGGGTGATATCGCGTCATTTTCGAACACCATGTCATGGTCAGGTGCCGGTGCTGGTGTGGCCGGTGGAAGCCAGAGCGATTGGCCAGGCCGTCGGCGCTAAGCCTGCGTCATCGCGTAATACGCACCGCGCCGGGCCAGCAGCTCGCTGTGGTTGCCGTGCTCGACGATCTTGCCCGACTCCATCACCAGGATCGCGTCGGCATCCCGGATCGTCGAAAGGCGATGAGCGACTAAGAAACTCGTCCGGTCACGACGAAGCTCGTGGGTGGCCTTCGCGATCAACAGCTCGGTGCGGGTATCCACCGAGCTGGTCGCCTCGTCGAGGATCAGCAGCTGCGGCCGGGCCAGGAAGGCCCGTGCGATGGTGATCAACTGGCGCTCGCCGGCGCTGATGTTGCTGCCGGCGTCGTTGACCCGGGTCTGATATCCGTCGGGCAGCGTGTGCACGAACCGGTCGACGTAAGCCGCTTTGGCGGCTTCGATGACCTCGTCGTCGCTGGCGTCGGGTCGGCCGTAGGCGATGTTCTCCGCGATCGTTCCGCCGAAGAGCCAGGTGTCTTGCAGCACCATGCCTATGCGCGATCGCAGCGACTGTCGGCTGATCGTCGTGATGTCGACGCCGTCGACCAGGATCCGGCCGGAATCGACGTCGTAGAAGCGCATTACCAAGTTCACCAGCGTGGTCTTGCCCACACCGGTCGGTCCGACGATCGCCACCGT
>DASQSQ010000349.1:0-3708 GCA_035642315.1 Mycobacterium sp. | reverse complement strand
CGGGGCCACTCGAATCGGGACAGCCGCAGGGATATCCGGGCGAGGCGCTCGGCTTGCCCGAGCATGGGCCGGGGTCGCTGGCCCGTATGGGTCGTCGATTGGCGGCGCTGCTCGTCGACTGGCTGCTGGCCTACGGCCTGGCCGCTCTCGGTATGACGTTTGGGCTGATCTCTCCGCGACTGCTGTCGTCGGCGATTTTGGCTATCTGGTTGGTGCTCGGTTTGCTCGCCGTCCGGTTGTTTGAGTTCACCCCGGGCCAGTTTGCGCTGGGACTTCGGGTGGCGTCCGTCGATGAACGGCAGCACGTCGGTATAGGCCGTGCCGCGGTACGCGGAGTGATGATTGCCCTGGTCATACCCGCATTGTTCGTCGACGTCGACGGTCGCGGACTGCAGGACCGCCTGACCGCCACCGCCGTCGTGCGGCGCTGAGGCGCTTACCGGCGGCGGACGGTGCGCTGGACACCACGCATCTTGGCGGTGCCGGGCAATGGGCCCTTGGGCATGGCAGCCGTCCCGGCCCGGGAACCCAGCGCGCTCAGCCGCGACTCCAGTGAATCCATCTGCTTGACGGTGATGTTGGCCGGCAGCCGGGTCAGGTGCCGCTCGAGTTTGGCCAGCGGAACCTCACCATCGCCGTTGCCGACGATGATGTCGTAGATCGGGATGTCGCCGACCAGGCGGGCGGTGCGTTTCTTCTCCTGGGCGAGCAGCGGTTTGAGCCGCACCGCCGAGCCCTCGGCCACCAGAATGACGCCCGGTCGGCCGATCACCCGGTGCACCGCGTCGAAGTGGCCGGTGGCCGCGACACCAGGAGTGACCCGCCATTTGCCGCGCAGGTTCTCCAGCGCCCAGGCAGCGGCGCCGGTTTGGCCCTCGGCCTTGCCGTACACCGACCGCTGCGCACGCCGACCGAAAATGATGAAGGCCACCAACACGCCGAGCACCACACCCAGCGGGATCATCGTGACCATGGTGAACCCGCCGGCCGACACCCCGGCCGCCACCGATATGCCCACGATCAGTACGAACGCCCCGATCATGTAGGGCAGTAGCCGTTTGTCCTCTTGACGCTGGATGTTGAACGCCTGCCAGAGCTGGCTGCGACGCTCTTTGCCGGCCGCCTTGCGGGCCGCTTTCGCCTCGGCCCTGGCGGCTTTGGTCGCCTTGGCATTACGGGGTTTCGCCATTAGTTCAGGATACGGTTCGCGCCTGCACGGCCTGCTGGTAGAGGCGACCGGCCCGGTATGACGAGCGCACCAGCGGTCCGGCCAGTACACCGGCGAATCCCAGCTGTTCGGCGTAGTCGGAAAACTCGACGAACTCCTCGGGCGTCACCCAGCGCTCGACCGGGTGATGCCGTGCCGATGGGCGCAGGTACTGGGTGATGGTGACGATGTCGCACCCGGCGCCATGCAGATCGGCCAGCGCAATGCGCACTTCTTCCGGTGTCTCACCCATTCCGAGTATGAGGTTGCTTTTGGTAACCAGCCCGAAGTTCCGCGCCGCGGTGAGCACGCCGAGGCTTCGCCCGTAGGAGAAGGCCGGCCGGATTCGCTTGAAGATGCGAGGCACGGTTTCGACGTTGTGCGCCAACACTTCCGGCGCAGACTCGAAGACCTGCTGCAGCCGGTCGGGATCGCCGTTGAAGTCGGGAATCAACAGCTCGACGCCGGTGGATGGGTTGAGTTGCTTGATGGCGCGCACGGTCTCGGCGTAGAGCCATGCGCCGCCGTCGGGCAGGTCGTCGCGGGCCACCCCGGTGACGGTGGAATACCGCAGGCTCATGGCTTGTACGCTTTCGGCCACCCGTCGGGGTTCGTCGCGGTCGAGGGGGGCGGGCTTGCCGGTGTCGATCTGGCAGAAGTCGCAACGCCGGGTGCACACCTCACCGCCAATCAGGAAGGTGGCTTCGCGGTCTTCCCAGCATTCGTAAATGTTGGGGCAGCCGGCCTCTTCGCAGACGGTGTGCAGACCCTCGCGCCGGACCAGGCTTTTCAGCTCGGTGTATTCCGGCCCCATGCGCAGCCGGGTCCTGATCCACGGCGGCTTGCGCTCGATCGGTGTTTGCGCATTGCGTGCTTCCAGCCGCAGCAACTTCCGACCCTCGGGGGTGACGGTCACGGTGTCGATGCTACGCGGGCCGGGTTGGGTTGCCAGCTAAGCGCAAGCCGGCCGTCCAGGGCGTCGCACACCGCGTCGGCGACCGCCGAGCGGACGTCGTCGACGCCGACCCGCCGACCGAGTTCGGCCGTGATCGACGTCACCCCGGCGTCGGTGATGCCGCACGGGACGATCCTTTCGAACGCGTCCAGGTCGCAGTCGCAATTGAGGGCAAACCCATGCAGCGTCGTCGCCCGCGAGACTCGAACTCCGATCGCGGCGACCTTGCGTGCCGGCCGCCCGTCGCCGGCCGGCACCCACACGCCGGATCGGCCCTCGACGCGACCCACTTCCAAACCCAGCCCGGTGCAGACTTTGATCAACGATTCCTCAATGCGCCGAACGTAATTGACCACATCGAGCGATTCGGCCAGCGTGATGATCGGATAACCGACGAGCTGACCCGGGCCGTGCCAGGTGATCTTGCCGCCGCGGTCGGTGTCGATCACCGGGGTGCCGTCCGTCGGTCGTTCCTCTTCCAGCGTGCGGCGTCCGGCCGTGTAGACCGCCGGGTGCTCGAGCAACAGCAGCGTGTCGGTGCCGCCCGCCACCCGGGAGTCGGCCAGTTCCCGTTGCAGCTGCCATGCGACCCGGTAATCGACGGCGCCCAACTGGCGGACATCGATCGGGTCGGTGCTGAGGCGAATGGTGCTCACTGACACCAGGCTACAGCGACAACCTTGCGATCGCCTGGCAGCAGCTAGGCGACATCGCGGGTGGCAGTCGCGTACCGCAGCGCCTCACCGACGGTTCTGTGGTGAAACTCGAATCCGTTGCGTTCCAACACAGCCGGGATCGCGCGTTGCCCGGTCAACAGGCTTTCGTCAGCGAACTCGCCGAGCGCGGCACGCACCGCGAACCCCGGCATCATCAGCGGGGCCGGCCGGTTCACGGCTCGGCCCAGTGCCGTGGTGAACTCGGCATTGGTGACCGGTGCCGGCCCGGTGAGGTTCACCGGGCCGGAAAGCCGACTGTCGGAGATCGCGAACTGTAGAGCTCGCACCGCATCCTCGAGACTGATCCACGACATGTACTGACGGCCGTTGCCCAGGCGGGCGCCAAGGCCCACGGAGAACAGCGGCCGCAACCGGCGCAGCGCACCGCCCGAAGCGGCGAGCACCACTCCGGTGCGGGCCAGCACTACACGGGTGCCGGCCTGCTGGGCGGGCGCGGTGGCCGCTTCCCAGTCCTTGCACAGTTGAGCAAGGAAACCCGTTCCCGCCGAGTCGGTTTCGACCACCACTCGATCCCGGGCGTCGCCGTAGTATCCAACTGCGCTGGCGTTGACCAGGACGCCAACGCCGGTTTCGGCGACCGCCGTCGACAACACTTCGGTTGGCGTGATGCGGCTATCGCGCAGGTTCTGCTTGAACGCACCGGACCAGCGCCGCTGCCCAATGTTGATGCCGCACAGGTTCACCACGGCGTCGACGTCGCTCAGTGCGCCGGCGTCGAACTCGCCGCTGTCTGGATCCCAATGCAGCTCACCGGCATTCGCCGGCGTCCGGCGCACGATCCGCAAGACTCGATAATCCGCCGTGCGCAG
>DASQSQ010000348.1:0-8386 GCA_035642315.1 Mycobacterium sp. | reverse complement strand
TCTGTTTGGTAAGTGCGCTGCGGCCGAAGCGCTTTGAAGAAACACGTCGGAACACGCTCCATGGGCTGCCGGATCGCAAGTGGCCTACACGGTGAGTTGAAACGGGTTGACAGCTTGTTAACGGCGGGCCGAATTTTGAAGAGCATGTGAGTGGATTGGCGTGGTGTTAAGGGGCGGACGAGCTTCAACGGGTGAACGCGATCACTGAACGTGCCCGTTGTTCCTAGCCGGACCTGCCCTCGCGAACCGCTATTGCTGGATCCTTAGTGCAGTCACCCATGAGTAGACAATAGCCCGGTGCAGTAGACGTGCTACGCCGCCACCGGACCAGCAGCCTTTATTTACGAAAAAAATACACTTTAGTGAACTTAAGCCCGCATTCGGGGCCGCGGCACGCTTAGCCGTTCTTTGGACGCCGAAGTGCCGGGATCATGACCGGCCTGCGACGCACGAGATCGCTTGCGGTGGTTGGTATATGCGACGCGGTGGACCCGCACGGACGCCGGCGAAAGCCGTCGGCGAGGTGTGGCTTGCTTAGTTGGCGTGCAGGTCTTCGTTGAGAGCGATGCCGCGACCGTCGCGGGACACCACCTCGACCGCGCCGGTCAGCGAATTGCGGCGGAACAGCATGTTGCTGCCGCCGGAGAGCTCGCGGGCCTTAACCGAATTCCCATCGGGCATAGCGACTTTCGTGCCCGCGGTGACGTACAGGCCGGCTTCGATCACGCAGTCGTCGCCCAGCGAGATCCCGAGTCCGGCATTGGCGCCGAGTAGGCAGTGCTTGCCGATCGAGATGACGTCGGTGCCACCGCCGGACAGGGTGCCCATGATCGACGCGCCGCCGCCGATGTCGGAGCCGTCACCGACCACTACGCCGGCCGAGATGCGGCCCTCCACCATCGAGGCGCCCAATGTGCCCGCGTTGAAGTTAACGAAGCCCTCGTGCATCACCGTCGTACCGGACGCCAGATGCGCGCCCAGCCGCACCCGATCGGCGTCGGCGATGCGCACGCCAGTCGGCACGACATAGTCGACCATCCGAGGGAACTTGTCCACGCCGTACACCGCGACCGGACCGCGGGCGCGCAGCCGCGCCCGGACCGTCTCGAAACCCTCGACCGCGCACGGACCGTGGTTGGTCCACACCACGTTGGTCAGCACCCCGAACAACCCGTCGGCGTTCAGCCCATGCGGAGCGACCAGTCGATGTGACAGCAAATGCAGTCGCAGATAGGCGTCATAGGCATCGACGGCCTTGTCGCCCAGCGAGCCGATCACGGTTCGTACGACGACGGTCTCGGTGCCGCGGTCGTCGTCGCGTCCGGCCAGTGCCGACAACTCGTCGGGGACCTCAGCCACCGATAGCCGGACCGTGCCGGCCTCGCCCGATTCGATCAGTTCCGGTGCGGGAAACCAGGTGTCGAGCACCGACCCGTTGTCCGCCAAAGTCGCCACGCCAATACCTGAAGCTGCAGTCACATGTTCCACGCTACCCACCCACTACGCTGGGGTCGTGCTTGACCTACGCGGCGACCCGATCGACCTGACTGCCGCATTGGTCGACATCCCGAGCGAGTCGCGGCAGGAAAAGCGCATTGCCGACGAGGTGGAAGCCGCGCTGCGGGCACAGACGTCGCATTTCGAGATCGTCCGCAACGGCAATGCCGTGCTGGCGCGCACCGCACTCGGCCGACCGACGCGAGTGCTGCTGGCGGGGCATCTCGACACCGTCCCGGTGGCCGACAACCTGCCGAGCCGCCGAGACGGCGATTCGCTGCACGGCTGCGGCACCACCGACATGAAGTCCGGTGACGCGGTCTTCCTCCATCTGGCCGCCACGTTGACCGCGCCGGCACACGACCTCACGTTGGTCTTCTACGACTGCGAGGAAATCGATTCAGCCGCAAACGGTTTGGGGCGTATCGAACGCGAGTTGCCGGAATGGCTTGCTGCCGATGTGGCAATCCTGGGCGAGCCAACCGGCGGCTTCATCGAGGCCGGCTGTCAGGGCACGCTGCGCGTCGTCATCCACGCGACCGGGACCCGGGCGCATTCGGCCCGATCGTGGTTGGGCGACAACGCTATTCACAAGCTTGGTGCCGTGCTCGACCGACTCGCGGATTATCAGGCTCGCAGCGTCGAGATCGACGGCTGCACCTACCGCGAAGGTTTGTCCGCAGTACGCATCGATGGCGGGGTTGCCGGCAACGTGATCCCCGATGCCGCGTCGCTGACGGTGAACTTCCGCTTCGCGCCAGACCGGTCGCCGGACGCCGCGCTGCGCCACGTCCGTGAGGTTTTCGAGGGCCTCGACGTGCGGATCGAGCAGACCGACAGTGCCGCCGGAGCGCTGCCCGGGCTGTCCAAGCCCGCCGCCAAAGCCCTGGTCGAGGCGGCCGACGGGCAGGTGCGCGCGAAATACGGGTGGACCGACGTGGCGCGGTTCGCGGCCAGGGGCATAGCTGCGGTCAACTACGGGCCGGGCGACCCCAACTTGGCGCATACCCGTGACGAACGGGTGCTGGTGGACCAGATCACCGCCGCCGTTGCCATGCTGCGCGCCTATCTGAGCGGCTAAGCGCGCTGCGCCTGCGCCGACGCGTCGGCGGCTGCAGGATGCAGCCCCCGATCGGCCAAGTCGGCGGCCACGTCGGCCAGCGCTGCGGCATCACCGTTAGTCAGCGCACGGGCGTGCGCGAGCGTGAGCCTGCCGAGCACGCAGTCCACTTCGACCGACAAGCGTTCGGCCTTGAACACCGCGCGGGTGTCTCCGAGTCGCGCCGCGTCTTGCAGCGCGCGCAGCGCGATCGCCGACTGCCCGCCGCGTTCGGCGGCCTGCACGGCTTCGCGGGCGGCTTCGACCGCGCCTGTGGTGTCGCCGCGGGCGGCCCTCGACCACGCCTTGGCCAATGCCAGCTCCGGTGCGAACAGCGTCGATTTCATGCCGTGCCGAGACTCGGCTCGGCTGAAAACCTTTGCAGCCTCGAGTTGTTCGCCTTGCTGGCCAAGTGCCTGAGCGAGCAGGGTCAGCGACAGCGGGCCCCACGAGTAGCCGGTCCGTGCCAGCGGATCTGCGGCCCGGCTCAGCAGCGTGACGGCGGCGTCGAAATCGCCCTGGGCGATCGCCACGTAGCCGACCAACGTCTCGCCGATCGCACGTCCCGGCTGCTGCAGTTCGGCGAAGTCGGTGTACCGCTGCGCCAACGTGCGGGCCTCGGTCAGCCGCCCGGCCATCAGCAGCGCGGTGATCCGGCCGAAGCCGCTGGTGAACCTCAGCAAACCGGGATGGTCAGCCGCCATCGCACGCCCGGCCAGCGCTTCGACGTCGTCGAACCGGCCGGTGCGCGCCGAGCTCAGCGCCGCCGCGGACGCGGCCCAGCCCACGGCGACCCCGTCGGCGTGCGGCGAGGCCAACACCTCGTCCGCGACCCGCAATGCGCGCAACGGAGTGCCCGCGTTCATCGCAAAGGTCGCCGCCAGCGCGTCGAGAGTGGCCAACGCCGCCGGCGCCGAGAGGCGGTTCCGCATGGTCTGCAGAAACGCCGTGGCACGCTCCGGCTCGCTGAGCATCCAGAACTGGTTGGCAGCCCGCGGCAACGTCCACTCGATCAGCTCGGATTGCGACAACTGCTCGGGATCCACCGCCTCGAGCACCGCGGCGGCGTCTCGTCCACGGCCCTGCCAGGCCAGCGCGTAGGCCAGCGCCAGCCGCGCGGCCAGTCCGTCCGACCGGTCCACCGCCGCAGCTGCGAGCTGTTCGGCGAGCTCCAGCTCACCGAGCCGGAGCGCATCTTGTGCCGCGGTCACGATGCCGGCGGTGGCGCCGGGAGCATCGCTGTCGACGGCCAGCGCCGCCAGCCGCAGCCGGTCGCCGATGCGGTCCGATGGTCCGGGCGCGAGCTGTCCGACCAGCGATGTTCGCAACCCACGCGCGGCCTCCGCTGCCAGCGCGGCGCGCGCGCGGTCGGTGTAGAGCGGATGGGCCGCGTGCACCATCGCATCGTCATCGGACGCGACCGCGCCGGCGGCTTCTGCGTCGTCGACGGCACGCTCGCCGGCCAGCGCCGCCAGGTCGGCGCGGCGCAGTGGTTCTGCCAACGCGAGGTAGTCCAGCACCGTGCGCACCGGCCCCGGCAGGCCGGCCAGGTAGCCGTCGATCAGGGCGGGCAGTGCCGGGCCCTTCTCCAGCTCGCCGCCTTGGACCACATGCCGCAGGTACAACGGGTTGCCCTGACTGCGCCGGAACACCTCGTCGGTGACCGCGTCCTCCGGCGGCGCGCCGAGCGCCGATTCCAGCGCTGCCGCCGTCGCCTGTTTATCCAGCGGCTCCACCTCGACCCGGGCCAGCAACTCATCGGCCGATAGTGCTGCGACGGCGTCGGGCAGCTCGCTGTCGGCACGGACCGTGACGATCAGACGCGCCGAGCGACTCAGCGCCAGCTGGTACACCAGGGTGGCCGACAGGTGGTCCAGCTGGTGTGCGTCGTCGACCACGAACAGCAGCTCGCCGCCGTCACCGGTCAGCGAGTCGTGTGCGGCGCGCAGCAGCTCAGCGGGTCTGGCGGTGTCGGCGACATCGGTGATCTCGAGCAGGCCGCGGACCGCGCCGAACGGCACGGTCCGTCCCGGCGCGGTGCCCGCCACCCGACGCACCGCCGTCGACGGCTTACCCGCGACGAACGTTTCGGCGGCCGCGCGCGCGAGCAGCGTCTTGCCGACACCGTCGGCGCCGACCAGCACAACCCCAGATGTCTGGGGATCGTCCACGGCGGCCGCGACCCGTTGCACCACGGCGTCGGCCGGCGCGGCAACCCAAGCAGTCGGCACCGCCGGATTTTATGGCGCGCAGTGTTGCCGGCATGCCAATAGGCCCAAATGCACTCGGGGGCAAGGCGGTCTACTGCATCTATTACGGTTCGATTGTGCACTCCAAACGCCAGTGGGCGGTCTGTGTGTACTGCGCGTCCGGACCCACTCACCCCGACTTGTTGGCGTTGGCCGCCGAACTCGGCGACGCGATCGCCGAGCGCGGCTGGACCCTGGTCTGGGGCGGCGGCAACGTCTCAGCGATGGGCGCGTTGGCCACCGCCGCGCGGGCCCGCGGCGGCTGGACCGTCGGCGTCATCCCCAAGAAACTGGTCCGTCGCGAGGTCGCCGACCACAACGCCGACGAGCTGATCGTCACCGACACCATGCGCGAGCGCAAACAAATCATGGAGGACCGCGCCGACGCGTTCATCACGCTGCCGGGCGGTATCGGCACGCTGGAGGAGCTGTTTGAGACCTGGACCGGCGGATATCTCGGTATGCACACCAAACCGGTGGTGATGCTGGACCCGGCCGGACACTTCGATGGGCTGCGCGCATGGCTCTACGGATTGGTGGACAGCGGCTATGTCTCGCAAGATGCGCTGGACCGGCTGGTGGTCGTCGACGAGGTGGGCGCGGCGTTGGCGGCCTGCGCACCCGATTAGGCTGACCGCGCAACGGTTGCGCGAAGTGAGGGATAACAGTGTCCGAACACGACTCCGGTACCCGCTCATCGGTCGGGCTGCGCGATATCGCGACCCGGGTGCCCGGCGTGCTGGCCGACACTCCGGTCATCGTTCGTGGATTGCTCACCGGGCTGTTGGCGCAGCCGACCTCCAAGACGTCGATCGGCAAAGTCTTCCAGGATCGCGCTGCCCGCTACGGCGATCGGGTGTTCATCCGTTTCGGCGAGCAGAAGCTCAGCTATCGGGAAGCCAACGCGACCGCCAACCGCTATGCGGCCGTGCTGGCGGCACGCGGTGTCGGCCGCGGCGACGTCGTCGGGATCATGTTGCGGAACTCGCCCAACACGGTGCTAATGATGCTGGCCGCGGTCAAGTGCGGCGCGATCGCCGGGATGCTCAACTACCACCAGCGTGGCGAGGTGCTCGCCCATAGCCTGGGCCTGCTGGACGCTAAGGCGCTGATCGTCGAGTCCGATCTGATTGACGCGGTGGACGAATGCGGCGGCGCAACGGTCGCACCGACGACGATCGAGGACATGGAGCGGCTGGCCGCCACTGCGCCAACGGCTAATCCGCAGTCGGCCTCGGCGGTACTTGCCAAGGACACCGCGTTCTACATCTTCACCTCGGGGACCACTGGTCACCCCAAGGCCAGCGTGATGACCCACAAAAGGTGGTTGTCGGCGTTGGCGTTTTTCGGTGGGCTGGGGTTACGGCTGAAGGGCACCGACACGCTTTACAGCTGCCTGCCGCTGTACCACAACAACGCGCTGACCGTCGCGATCGGGTCGGTGATCAACTCCGGTGGGACCCTGGCGTTAGGCAAGTCTTTCTCGGCGTCGCGGTTTTGGGACGAGGTGATTGCCAGCGACGCGACGGCATTCATCTACATCGGTGAGGTCTGCCGGTACCTGCTGAACCAGCCCGCCAAGCCGACCGACCGCGCACACAAGGTGCGGCTGATCGCCGGCAATGGGTTGCGTCCGGAGATCTGGGACGAATTCACCTCGCGGTTCGGCATCGCGCGCGTCTGCGAGTTTTACGCAGCCAGCGAAGGAAACACCGCCTTCATCAACGTCTTCAACGTGCCCAGGTCGACCGGCTGGGCGGCGTTGCCGCTGGCCTACGTCGAATACGATCCCGACACGGGCGAACCGCTGCGCGGTGCGGACGGCCGGGTGCAGCGGGTGCCCGCCGGCGAGCCCGGGCTGCTGCTCAGCCCGGTCAACAAACTGCAGCCGTTCGACGGCTACACCGATCCAAAAGCTAGTGAAAAGAAGTTGGTGCGCAACGCTTTTCGTGACGGGGACTGCTGGTTCAACACCGGTGACGTGATGAGCCCGCAGGGCATGGGCCACGCCGCGTTCGTCGACCGGCTCGGCGACACCTTCCGCTGGAAGGGCGAGAACGTCGCCACCACGCAGGTGGAACGGGCGCTGGCGGCCGACAAGTCCATCGAGGAGTGCACTGTTTTCGGAGTGGAGATTCCGCGCACCGGCGGGCGTGCCGGGATGGCCGCGATCAAACTGCGCGACGGCGCCAAGGTCGACGGCAAGGCGCTTGCCCACACCGTGTATGACCAGCTGCCGGCGTACGCGCTGCCGCTGTTCTTGCGGGTGGTCGAGTCGATGGAGCACACCACCACGTTCAAGAGCCGCAAGGTGGATCTGCGCGAACAGGCTTACGCCGCCGACATCGAGGACCCGCTATATGTTTTGGCGGGCCGCGACGAAGGCTATGTGCCGTTCTACGACGAATATCCGGACGAGGTCGCGGCGGGTAAGCGACCGCAGGGCTAACCGACGCATGCCGTCGCTCGGTCATCAATAGCCACAGCAGCACCGTCAGATGGGTGCCACACTCTTCTCGAAAGTGATGCATATGCGATATCACCAGGCGGTGATATCGCCCGCGCCGTCGCAATGAAAAAGACAGCGACCCTGACTCAGCGGCTGAAGAGGCTATTGAGTCTCGTGAGGTTCAGCCAGACCCTCAGCGCTCGCCCGGCGGCCGCGTTGGGCACCATAGAAGGGTGCACGCCACCCTATGCGGTCGCCCCATCACCGGCGATCGTCCGCTGATCATGGCGATCGTCAACCGCACGCCTGATTCGTTTTACGACGGTGGCGCTAACTTCACCGACGACGCGGCGCGGGATGCCGCGCACCGCCTGATCGCCGAGGGGGCCGACGTGATGGACGTCGGCGGCGTCAAAGCGGGCCCGGGGGAGAGCATCGACACCGAAACCGAGATCGCTCGGGTGGTGCCGTTCATCGAGTGGCTGCGCGATGCCTACCCCGACCAACTGATCAGCATCGACACCTGGCGTTCCGAGGTAGCCCGACAGGCCTGCCGGGCGGGTGCGGACCTGATCAACGACACCTGGGGCGGCATCGACCCCGCGATGCCCGAGGTGGCCGCGGAATTCGGCGCGGGCCTGGTGTGTTCGCACACCGGCGGGGCGCTGCCACGCACGCGTCCGTTCCGGGTGAGTTACGGCACGACAACCCGTGGCGTGGTCGACGACGTGATCCGCCAGGTCACCGAGGCCGCCGAGCGGGCCGTCGCCGCCGGGGTCGCCCGCGATCGTGTGCTGATCGACCCCACCCACGACTTCGGCAAGAACACCTTCCACGGTCTGGCGCTGTTGCGCCACGTGGAAGATCTTGTTAACACCGGGTGGCCGGTGTTGATGGCGTTGAGCAACAAAGACTTCGTCGGGGAGACTCTGGGCGTGGAACTGACCGAACGGCTGGAGGGCACGCTGGCGGCCACCGCGCTCGCGGCAGCCGCCGGCGCGCGGATGTTCCGGGTCCACGAGGTCGGCCCCACCCGGCGAGTGCTGGAAATGGTGGCTTCGATCAGTGGGCAGCGGCGCCCGACGCGCACGG
>DASQSQ010000347.1:0-6864 GCA_035642315.1 Mycobacterium sp. | reverse complement strand
CCGGTTCGTGTTCCACGCCGGTCCGCAGATCCCGGACATGACCGTCCACCAGGCCGACGACGCAGGACTGGCAGATACCCATCCGGCAGCCGAATGGCATCTGCACGCCCGCCTGCTCACCGGCATCCATCAGCGACGTCGCCGCGTCGGCGTTGGCGCTTTTCCCGCTCTTCACAAACGTTACTGTCCCGCCGACCCCGGCCGGCGCCGCGCGCGACACCGCAAAGCGCTCGAGGTGCAATCGGTCGCCGACGCCGGCCGCCGACCAGGCGCGCTCGGCCGCGCTGAGCATGGCTTCGGGTCCACACGCCCAGGTCTGCCGGTCACGCCAGTCCGGCACCTCGGTGTCCAGTCGCGCGAGATCCAGCCGTCCCTGGCTGCGCGTTGCACGCAGCTGCAGCCGGTATCCCGGATGGTCGCGGGCCAGCCGGTCGAGCTCCGCGCCGAACATCACGTCGTCCGCGGTCGGCGCCGAATGCAGATGGATCACGTCGGTGATCTGATCGCGGCGCACCAGCGTGCGCAGCATCGACATCACCGGGGTGATGCCTGATCCGGCGGTGATGAACAACACAGCCGGTGGCAACGGATCGGGCAACACGAAATTGCCCTGCGGCGCGGCCAACCGCACGATCGTCCCCGGCGTCACGCCGCCCACCAAGTGGGCGGACAGGAAGCCCTCGGGCATCGCCTTGACGGTGATGGTCACCGTACGAGCACCCTTCACCGGAGCGGACGTCAACGAATACGAGCGCCATCGCCAGCGGCCGTCGACCAGCAGACCGATGCCCACGTACTGACCCGGCTGGTAGTCGAAGCCGAAGCCCCAGCCCGGCTTGATGACGAGCGTCGCGGAATCCTGAGTCTCCCGCCGGACCTCCAGGATGCGGCCCCGCAACTCGCGCGCCGACCACAACGGATTGGCCAGTCGGGTGTAGTCGTCGGGCAACAGCGGTGTGGTGATACGCCGCGCGAGTGTGCGCAATGCGTGCCAGCCGGGATGCGTGTCCACTCCGGCCAGGGTAACGGGCGTGGTCTCGACGACGTCAGCGGTGACTCTCGCGATTTTCCGGTCCATCTGATGAACTCCTGCCCTCAGCCGACAAACCTACGGTACCGTAACTTACGGTACCGTAGCCAGGCCTAGAGCAGGTCAAGAAGGAACGGCAGCTCCTGGGTGGCGTACCACGCCAGATCGTGGTCCTGTGCGTCGCCGACCGTCAGTTCGGCGTCTTCGTCACCAAGGTCGGCTTCGTCGATGACCGCGATCGCCGCCGTGACGTCCTCCTCGGCGGCGGCATTGTCGACGTAGGCGGCGACGACGTCGTCGATCGCCACTGGCACCGCGATCCGCACGACGGCGTCATCGAGGTCCGGGCGCAGCGTCACGGCTGTTGCGTCCTTGACGTCGGCCACCAGCACCGCCCGCCGCGGCGGCAGTTTTGCATCCGGCTCCTCGGAGGCGGCCAGCAGTCGCAGTGAGGCCAGCGCCGCCTCGCGCAGCGCGACCTCGCCGAGCTCGTCGTCGTCGCCTTCGGCGTACGCCTCCCGCAGTCTGGGCGTGACGGCGAACGCAGTGCCGTTGACCGGCAGCAGCGACTGGTCGGCGACGAGTTGCTGCAGCATGGCCAAGGTCACCGGGATGTAGATCTGCATCAGGCAACGATCACTTGGCCTGGCTGATCAACGTTGCGACATGGTCGTCGACATAGGTCGACAGCTCGCGTGGGGGCCGCTGATAGTCGCCGCTCACCACCGGACGGTCGGGCAGCTTGACCTTCGGCATCTTGACGGCGCGATAGTCGATGGTGGACAACAGATGTGCCATCATGTTCAGCCTTGCGTGCTTCTTGATGTCCGATTCCACCAGAAACCATGGGCTGTGCGGCTTGTCGGTGTACGCCATCATCTCGTCTCTGGCGCGTGAGTAATCGTCCCACCGAGTCAGCGATTCCACGTCCATCGGGCTGAGTTTCCATTGCCGCACTGGGTCGTTGCGCCGCGCTTTGAACCGACGTAGCTGCTCGTCTTCGGATACCGAAAACCAATACTTGCGCAACAGAATCCCGTCCTCGATGAGCATCTGCTCGAATATCGGTGTCTGCTGCAGGAACAGCGCATGCTCTTGCGGCGTACAGAATCCCATGACTTTCTCAACGCCGGCTCGGTTGTACCACGACCGGTCGAACAGCACGATCTCCCCTTTGGTGGGCAGCTGCGCGACATAGCGCTGGTAGTACCACTGCCCGCGTTCCCGATCGGTCGGGGCGGGCAGTGCAGCAATCCGCGCGACGCGCGGGTTGAGGTATTCGGTAATTCTTTTGATCGTGCCGCCCTTGCCCGCCCCGTCACGGCCTTCGAAGACGACTACCAGACGGGCGCCGGAAAATTTCACCCACTCCTGCAGTTTCACCAATTCCGTTTGCAGCCGGAATAATTCGGCTTCGTAGACTTCGTTGGAGATCTTCGGCCGCGTCTCCTGCGCCTGCTGCGAATTGCTCACCATCGAATGGTAGGTCTATTGCGCGGCTTCCAGCAGTTCATCGAGCGATTCGGCCAGCAGTACCGGTAGCACGTCGACATCGCTCATTGCGTCTCGGTCGGCGTTGATGCCGAAATACATCATGCCGTTGTAGGAGGTCACGCCGATGGCCAGCACCTGATTGTTGAGCAGCGGTGGTACTGCGTAGCTCTCCAGCAACTTCGCGCCGGCAATATAGATCTGGGACTGCGCGCCGGGCGCATTGGTGATCAACAAGTTGAACAAACGCGGCGACAAGCCGGTAGCGACCCGAATACCCATGGCGTGCAACGTCGGTGGCGCAAAACCCGACAGTGTGACGATGGTTCGGGCATCGACCAGGCTGGCCGCGGTCGGGTTGGATTCGGTGGCGTGCGCGATCTGCGACAGCCGTACGACGGCATTGCTCTCCCCTACCGGCAGGTCGACCAGAAACGGCGCCACCTGGCTGATCGCCCGCCCGCGACTCGACGAGTCGAATGTCTCGTCCACGTAGACCGGCAAGGGCGCCATCGCCCGCACCGTTGCGGCCGGCGCGGCCGACTCGCCGCGGGACAACAACCAGTTGCGCAGTGCGCCGGTGATCACCGCCAGCACCACATCGTTGACGTCGCAGTTGTACCGCACTCGAATGGCCCGGTAGTCATCAAGACGTCCGCGGGCGACGGTGAATCGCCGGTTGCGGGACACCCTGGTGTTGAGCGGGCTGCTGGGCGCGGTGCCCCGCGCGAGCGTGCGGGCGACATCGAACAGCCGTCGCCCGACCTCGATCACTCGGCCGGAATTGGTCACCAGCTCGGTGACCTCGGTGCGCACCGCCCTCAGCTGCGCCCGGGGGCGGGTGGCCCATTCGCCGACAGCGCCCAACAACAGCCGCGCGTTGCCCGGTTCGCGGGCCGGTACCCAGATGTCCTCGACGAACGGCGGCGGGCGCCGGTTCCGATCGGCGATGACGTGACTGATCTCCACCGCACCCATCCCGTTGATCAACGCCTGATGCGATTTGGTGTAAAGGGCGAGGCGATTGGTGGCCAAGCCCTCAACCAGATACATCTCCCAGAGCGGCCGGGACTTGTCCAAGGGTCGTGCAGCCAGCCGGCCGATCAGTTCGTGCAACTGCTCGTCGCTGCCCGGCGACGGCAGCGCCGAGCGCCGGACATGGTAGGTGATGTCGAAATCGCGGTCGTCGATCCACACCGGCCTGGCCGGCGCAAAAGTCACTTCACGGACCTTCTGCCGGTACCGCGGCACCTGTGGCAGCCGCTGTTCGACGGCGGCCAGCAACGTCTCATAGCTCAACCCGGCACGCGGCTGACGCAGGATCGACAGTGAGCCCACGTACAGCGGGGTGGCGGTGTTCTCCAGCTGATAGAACGACGCGTCCGAAGTGGACAACCTCGCCACGTCGCCTCTCCCCTGTAGATCCCGCTGCGATTGCGCCGATCTGATCGATCTGCCGCTCACGCTAGCCGTGCATGTCCGCCCGCTGCAGCGCGGGTACGCGCCCGCGGCGATTGTGCGATGATCGTCACAGCTGTCTGCCACTCTCCAGCAGGCCTACTTTGTCGGCCCTTCGTATGCATTGGGAGAGTGCGGTGTTGACCAGACCGAGTCCATCAGACCGTGACGCGTTCGCGGTCATGCCCGTCGTCGATTATGAACCGCCGCCGCGCGACGTTCGGCATTGCCGGCCGCCCTCGCGCGCAGCACTGCGGCGTCCTAATACACATGTGCAGCAACGACATTCGGGTCAGCACACGGCAGGCGGATCGTCGACCACGTCCGTGCAGCTGCGGCAGGCGGCGTGCTTCGCCGACGCGGCGCTGCGCCGGGTACTGGAAGTCCTCGACCGTCGGCGCCCGGTCGCGCAGCTCCACGGGCTGCTGGCCGCCGGCCTCGTCGACTCGGTGCTGTGCGCCAATCGGTTCACCGCTGGTCATGACGAGGCGGCGGTGCTGCGCCGGTTGCGGCTGCAGGCCGCAGGCGCCCCGGACCGGGTCGCGGCGGCCGAGGTGTTCGGAAGCTACAGCCGCGGGCGGCGCATCCACGCCATCGCCTGCCGCATCGAACGGGTCAAGGACGGCAGATGGCAGGTGGTCGCACTGCACATCGGCTAGACCGGGCTGGGCCGGACTGCCGGGCGTGGACCGCCGGTGAACCGGGTGACCACAGGGCCGACGATCGCCAGCACGAACACGTAAGTCGTCGCCAGCGCGGAAACCCCGGCGATCGACGTGCCGACCAGCCCGATGATGATCAGCGAAAATTCGCCTCGGGCCATCAATGTTGTGCCGGCGCGCAACTGCCCCCGCCGCGCCACTCCCTCGCGCCGGGCGGCGAATACTCCGGTGGCCACCTTGGTCGCCGCGGTGACAGCGGCCAGGACCAGGGCTACCGGGAGCGCCGGCAACAGCTGCCTGGGATTCACCGGCAGCCCGACCGCGACGAAGAAGATCGCCGCGAACAGGTCGCGCAGCGGACCCAGCAGCTTTCGGGCTCGCTCTGCAGTCTCACCGGTGAGGGTCAGCCCGACCAGGAAGGCGCCCACGGCGGCCGACGCATGCAGGTGCTCGGCCACCGCTGCAACGATCAGGGTGATGCCGACTACCCTCAGCAGCAGTTGCTCGGAATCCGGGTGCGTCACCAGCCGGCCGACGTGGTGGCCCCAGCGATACGACGCGGCAAATGCCATGCATAGCGCAGCGATCGCAGCGGCGACCTCGACGATTGCGAGAAACCAGCCGCCGCCCGTGCCCAGAACCGCCACCAGCGGCAGATAAACCGCCATCGCGAAGTCCTCGAGCACCAGCACCGCCAGCACGGCCGGTGTTTCGCGGTTACCGAGCCGATTCAAGTCCTCCAACAGACGCGAGATAACACCCGACGAAGAGACGTAGGTGACGCCGGCTAATGCGAGGATCCCTATGCCGTTGAGTCCGAGCAGCCAGCCCGCCACCGCACCGGGCGTGGCATTGAGCACGAAGTCGACTGCGGCGGAGGGCAAGTGGTGACGCAAGCTGCTGGCGAATTCGGTGGCAGAGAACTCCAGACCCAATGTAAGCAGCAACAGCACGACACCAATTGGCGCACCGGTGGTGATGAACTGACCGGCGGTTGTGACCGGAGCCAGGCCGCCGTTGCCGAGCGCCAAACCGGTTAGTAGATAGACGGGGATAGGCGAGAGCGCGAACCGGCGAGCGATGGTCCCCAGCAATGCGAGCGCAGTCAGGACGGCGCCGAGTTGCAAAAGCAGCGGCGCCGAAATCTGCACGCGCTCAGCCCTTATCGACGAGCTGCTGAACGTGGGCGATGCCGTCTTCGGTACCGACCACAACCAGCACGTCGTCTGCATGCAGCATTTCGGCCGGCCCTGGCGATGCCAGCACCACCTCGTTGCGCACGATCGCCACGATCGACGCGCCGGTGCGGGTGCGCGCGTGGGTGTCCCCGAGGGGCCGGTCCGCGAACGGGCTGCCCGGCCGGATGTGGACTTGACCGGCCTCCAGCCCAGGTACTTCGCGGGTCAACTCGGTGAACCGCTCGGCGATCCGCGGTGCCCCCAAGATCTGGGCGACCGCGTCGGCCTCTTCGTCGGTGAAGTGGAAGATCGGCTGCGCCTGGTCGGGATCGTCGCGGTCATACCGGACGACGTCGAATTCGCCACTGCGCCGCGCGATGATTCCGATCCGCTCGCCGTCGTGGCTGGTGAACTCGTAGCGCACGCCGATGCTGGGCAGCAGCACTTCTTTGACGTCCACCGCTGGCTACCGCCGTCTGGCAGATTTCGGCTTGGCGTGGCGGGCCTGCCGACGCGCGGCTTCGCGCCGCTCGCGTCGAGTGCCACCGGCCCCGGCCGCTGCCGGCTGCGCGCCACCGTTGCCCTGCACTTGTGCCGAACCGTCCTCGGCGGGACCGGAATACGTCAGTTCAGGCGCTTGAGTCTCAATTCCCTTGGCGCGCAATGCCGTTGCGGGTTCGCGCGGCTCGGCGGACCCGGCAGACCCGCCGGCGACCCGCTGCTGCGCGCTGGCCGCCGCGGCGGTGGCGAACTCCGCCAGGTCCTGCGGCTCCTCGACCGGTCCGACCTGCGGGGCCGGCACCGCCTCGACCGAGACGTTGAACAAGAAGCCAACGGACTCCTCCTTCAGGCCGTCGAGCATGCCGGTGAACATGTCAAAGCCCTCGCGCTGGTACTCGACCAGTGGATCGCGCTGCGCCATCGCGCGCAGACCGATGCCCTCTTTGAGGTAGTCCATCTCGTAGAGATGCTCACGCCACTTGCGGTCGATGACGTTGAGCAGCACGTTGCGCTCCAGCTGGCGCATCGCGCCCTCGCCGGCGAG
>DASQSQ010000346.1:0-3059 GCA_035642315.1 Mycobacterium sp. | reverse complement strand
CCGGACCCCACACTCATCGGCGGCATACTTGCAAGTCGCAGCTCGAAAGTGTCGGGAGAGGTACTCGGAGGTGTTGGGAGAGGTAATAGTACGAAAAGCGCCCGCGAGACGGCGAGGCTGCTGCACTTGCCGCTCTGTGGGTTGGCCACGGATTTGGACACAGAACACGGTGGAACCGATGCGAATAAGCGGGACACGGCGAGACAGGTTGGACGGCTGAAAGTCGCTGATCTGCAACTATGAGACCCAGCGTGTCGGAGAAGACCGCGACCGGTTGGCTCATAACCCAGAGGTCGCAGGTTCGAATCCTGTCCCCGCTACCATTGTCGTGTCTCGGGACATCGTTGACAGGTGTCCCGAGACATGGTTTACACCTTGAGCCTGTTTTCGTGTGAGTTTCCGCATTTGACGCCGCGGGGTTGGTAGTCGCGGGTGGGGTCTAAGACGAGTTTGCGGATTAGTGTCCCGGTGTCGCGGTCGAGGACGCGGATGTCGAGGTTGTCGATGAGCACGGTGACTTTGGTCCCGGTGCGGTGCTTGCTGAGGCCGATGTGGTGTAGGCGGCTGTTGTAGCGCAGGGTGATGACGCCGGCGGCGTCGATTCGGTCGTGGCGGACCCGGTAATGGGGCGGGATCTGGTAGCCGGTGGGGAAGGCTTTGGGGCGAGCGTCAAAGGCTTGTAGGGGTGTTCGCCGGTCGACTGCCCGGTGTGGGCGGATGGTGTTGTAGTAGGTGGTGAATTCGTCGAGCTGGGTTTGCAGTTCGGTGATCGATCGGGCCGGTGGTAGGGCAGCGAGGCGTTTTTTGAGGGTTTGGTGGAAACGTTCGACCTTGCCGCAGGTCTGTGGGTGATACGGGCGGGAGTTGATGTAGTTGATGCCGAGCTCGCCGAGAACGACTTGCAGGGCGGTGCGGCCGCCGCGTCGTGGTGTGGCGGTGAAGATGGCGCCGTTGTCCGTGAGCACCGAGGCCGGGGTGCCCCGGCGGGCGAATGCGGCCAGGAACGTGTCCACCACGTCCGGGCCGGTCATGGTGGGTCGAGCCAGGCTGGCCACGACGAGACGGGAGTGGTCGTCGAGCAGGTTGAGGATCTCGGCCTCGGTGCCGTCGGCCAGGTGCCAGTGGGTGACGTCGGCCTGCCAGAGTTCGTTGGGCTGGGCGGCGGTGAAGCGTTTCCAGGCCGAGCGGGGGCGTTTGTGGGGTTGGGGTGTGATGAAGCCGCGTCGGGCCAGGATGCGCCAGATCGTGGATAGGGCAGGGACTTTCGTGACGTCGGCGTCGCGGGCGAGGTGCTCGGCGATGGTGGCCGCGCCGGCGTCGTAGCCCGCTTTGTCCAGAGTTTTGCGTAACCGCACGATCTTGTCTTCCAGCGCGGCGCTGATGGCGCGGGCGTTGGTATGGGGGCGCCGTGAGCGCGGTTCGAAGGCCGCGGCCGAGTGGGTCTTGTAGCGGGCGACCAGCTCGTGTACCCATTGCCGGGACACGTCGTAGTCGCGGGCAACCTCGCTTTTGCTGCGTCTTTCCAGCACGACGGCGGTGATGATGAGCTGCGCCTTCGACATGGCCGACCTCCCACATGGTGAGGGTGTCAACTATGTCGCGAGACATCCGTCAACTATGTCGTGAAACCACACACTGTCAGCCCGACCAGAGAGCTGTCCTAGCCCACAGACTGCGCGTGTGCGCGTGAATCCGCCTGGACCCTGGGCCGCACTCGAACCTCTGAAGTTACTGTCCCTGTCCATCAGATCCGGTAGCCCCCCGGCAGCATCGCAGCGATCTCCTTGGCCGTGCTGATGACCAGGCGGCCGAGGTCGTCCAGCCGGTCGTCGAGGATCCGCACATCGGGCCCCTGCACCGCAACTGCAGCCGTCACGGTACCCTGCGTGTCGAACACCGGAGCGGCGACCCCACGGACTCCTTCGAGACGCTCGCCTCTGTTGATGCTGTACCCGCGGGCACGGGTTTCCTCGAGATCGTGCAACAAGGCCCTGCCCGAGGTGATCGTAATCGGCGTCAGCTGGCGAAGCTCGCCGAGCCCCGCCACCTCAGCCGTGACATCGGGGGCGAAAGCAAGAAATACCTTGCCGCTGCTGGTGCAGTGGAGCGGAATCCTCGTCCCTACGGGCTGGATGAAGCGCAGCGGGTGTTTCGACTCCACGCGGAGCACGACGAGGCCGTGGTCACCGTCACGGACGACAAGATTGCACGACTCGCCGGACTCGTCCCTCAGCTGCTCCAACACTGGAGCCACACTGTCGAACCCCAAGCTGCGCTCGGCGGCACGCCCGAGCAGGTAGGCCTCCCGTCCGAGTTGATACCGGTCGGTTTGGTCGCTTTGCACGACGTAGCCGGCCGCGACGAGTGCGCGCAGAATCCGGTGCGTAGTGCTCGTGTTCAGTGAGAGCGTGCGAGCCAATTCGGTAACGCCCAAATCGTTCGGGGACTGCCGAAGGATGCCCAGCACCTTCAGGGCACGGCTGATCGTCTGCGTGCCTACGGTCGGCTCGTCCGGCACCGAACTCGGGCGTCCGGCCATTTCTGATCCCCTTTCACGCCATGGCACAAGGATAATGACATCAACCTGGGAGGTGACCAGTGTCGGACCTTCGAGCGATGACTCGGGTCGCCCCGACGACGTCGCGCAACACCGGCGGCAGCTCGGCGCCTGGCACCGAGAGACGTCGTTATTCCGATATGTGAAATTGCGTCTCAGATCTGGTGCCGCGTGACGCTAGCCACATCGAGCTGGCATGTCAATAAGGTGCGGGCAACGAGACGCGTGGAGACTCGGCTCATCACCAATTAATGCTGGTAGATCAACTCTATGGCAGAGCCGATCCGCCGCTTTAGTTCAACTCGGCCGTCTCCGCCCAGGTGTGCGGAACCTTGACATCGATCAGAGATCGTGGCATTTTGGGACGTAATTTCATATACTGAAATAACATCCAGCGGCGAGGCTGCGAGGATCCATGACCGTCAGCGACATCACTGGTGCCCTGATGGCCGCCGCAGACCCCCGCACCGACATCGGGGCTCTCCGGGCCCTGCAGACTTAC
>DASQSQ010000345.1:0-2034 GCA_035642315.1 Mycobacterium sp. | reverse complement strand
TGTGAGCATCGGCGTCAGCCGCAGAACCGGCTGAGCGCGCGCATTTTGTTCATCACGTCCAGCGCGGCGACCTTGTAGGCCTCGGCGAACGTCGGGTAGTTGAACACCGCGTCCACCAGGTATTCGACGGTGCCACCACAGCCCATCAGTACCTGCCCGATGTGCACGAGTTCGGTGGCATTGGTGCCGACGACGTGTACACCGAGCAGCTTGAGGTCTTCAGTAGACACCAGCAGCTTGAGCATGCCGTGGGAAGCGCCGGTGATTTGGCCCCGGGCGAGTTCTCGGTAGCGGGACACGCCGACCTCGTAGGCGATCGAAGCGGTGGTGAGTTCGACTTCGGTGGCGCCGACGTAGGACAGTTCCGGGATGGTGTAGATGCCAATGGGCTGTAATGTGAGCATGCCGTCTGTCGGCTCACCGAAGGCGTGGTAGGCGGCCAGCCGACCCTGCTCCATCGAGGTGGCGGCCAGCGCGGGGAACCCGATCACGTCGCCGACGGCATAGATGTGGTCGAGGTTGGTGCGGAAGGTGTCGTCGACGAAAATCCTTCCCCGGCTGTCGGTTTGTACCCCGGCGTTGCTGAGGTCCAGATCGTCGGTCTGGCCCTGCCGACCGGCCGAATACATCACCAGGTCGGCGGGGATCCGCTTGCCGCTGGCCAGGGTCGTGACGGTGCCGGAGGCGCCGAGGTTGACGGCGGTCACCTGCTCGCCGAACCGGAATGTGACCGCCAGATCGCGCAGGTGAAACTGCAGGGCCTCAATGATCTCGGGATCACAGAAATCCAGCATGCTGTGGCGCTTTTCGACGACGGTCACCTTGGTGCCGAGGGCGGCGAACATCGATGCGTACTCGATGCCGATCACCCCGGCGCCGACCACCACCATGGATGCCGGCACAACCTTCAGGTTGATGATCCCGTCGGAGTCCAAGACCCGTTCTTCGTCGAACTCCACGCCGGGTGGTCGCGCCGGCGTGGTGCCGGCGGCGATCACGATGTAGCGCCCGCTGACGGCGACCCGCTCGTCTCGGTGCTCGTCCTCGACCAGCACGGCGTGCTCATCGATAAAGCGGCCATGGCCGGTGTAGAGCTCGATGCTGTTGCGGATCAGCTGCGAACGCACTACGTCCTTCTCCTTGCGAATGACGTGCTGGGTGCGGGCCAACAGATCCGCGGGAGTAATACCTTCTTTGACGCGGTAACTCGCGCCGTACAACTCGCGCTGGGTGATGCCAGTCAGATAGAGCACCGCCTCGCGCAACGTCTTTGACGGGATCGTCCCGGTATTAGTACATACCCCGCCGAGCATCGCATCGCGCTCGATAAGCGCCACGGTTTTGCCGAGTTTGGCTGCCGCGATGGCCGCCTTCTGCCCGCCAGGACCTGAACCGATCACGACCAGGTCGTAGTCTTGAATGGCGGGGTGCATGTGCGTCTCCTTCACGGCGCCCGGAGATGTGTTACGTGTGGGCTCGATTGGCGAGGTTGATATCGATCAGGAAAGTGCGTCAAAGCGGTCGCGGCGGTGAGGGTTACGATTCGTCATCGAGCGGGCGACCAGTCCCACACGGATTGGTCACCGGATGAATAGTCGGTGCAGTGGCCGGCTTCTTGGGCGGCAACGCCCACTGGAATAGCCCTCACCTAAACACCTTTCGCGGCCGATCAGTAATGCGCTTGTCGCCAGCATCGCTTGCTGGCTGTCTCGAGTGCCACACAGCGGCGTCAGGCACTCTTCCCGGCGGGGCCGCGTTCGGGATCGCCAGGATCGCTACTTCCGCCCCTTCGATTGCTTCCTCGATCGTGCAGAGCGGGATAGTCGATGTCTTCCCGCTGATAGTCGGGCGGCGCGAAGCCGTTAGGGCGTAGGGCGCTCCAGTGGTGACGTTGTTTCCGGCCGGGATCAGATGAGCGGCCAACGCCGCCCCGATCGACCGGCGCCCATTATCGCGGTCCGGAGCGGCATTCCGGTGACATCTACGTGGCTCCTGGATGACAGAATACGGGATATGTCAGTAGTCAGTATGTCT
>DASQSQ010000344.1:0-6549 GCA_035642315.1 Mycobacterium sp. | reverse complement strand
CACGATTAACAGCAGTGGGAGCTGGTCGTGGCCGACGGCGCTGATGTTGCTGGTGATACCCGCGAGGATCGGCGAGATTCCTTCAGCCAGGGGTAGGCCGGCACCAATCACACCGTTGAGCAGATATTGTTCCGGGCCCACCACCGCGTCGAAGACGTCGCCGGTGGTGAGGTCGGTGAACGCGGTCTGCAGCACGGCCGGCAAGCCCTGGAACGTGCTTTCCAGAGCGCTGCCGGCGCCTTGCAGGGCGGTCGTCAGGTCCTGCGCGTATTCGGCCTGGTTGACCATCATCTGCGTGAGAACCGGGAACGGGTCCGCCGCCCACTGCGCTTGCAGTGCCGAGAGGTTGTCCGATGTGTCCGTGAACAGTTCCTCTGGCGTGATGAGCGGAAAGTCGACTGCCGACAGCTGCACCGCACGGTGCTGAACGTCGGATGCCGCCATCGGAGTGACGGCGATCAGGCTGCTGCCGAGCACAGCGACACCGGCTGTCATATACGAACGAATCGCTAGTTGCATGATCAGCTCCTTTTTCGCTGTAACCACTGCGTTCACGGTCCAATTGGATCTGTGTCTAATAGTGGTACAACAGAACTTACCTGAGAGTAAGCTGATATTCAAGACCCCAAACTGAATTTCTCCCAAGCAAATTGGCGTGTGACTCTTGTTGCAGTTGTTGCTGGTGCGCACTCGGCGAGGTGCCTGCGAGCCTGGCTCGACCGCTAGCGCAGCTGACCGCACCGCTGGCCGGCCGCGGGTGTACTAGCTTGGCGGACATGCAGATCTGGCTGGCCGACCCGCTCTTCGGCGGCACTGTGCAAGGCGGCCGTCACCTCATCGAGCTCTTCGCCGCGTTCGGGCTGACCACACTCATCGGCCTGGAACGCACCATCCAGGGCAAAGTCGCCGGCTTGCGGACCCAAACCATCGTCGGCACGTCAGCGGCGCTGATCATGCTGATCAGCAAGTACGGTTTTGCCGACGTCTTGTCCGCACCGACGGTTGAGCTGGACCCGTCCCGCGTTGCCGCCCAAGTCGTCTCAGGAATCGGCTTTTTGGGCGCCGGCATCATCATCACCCGCCGCGGCGCGATTCATGGACTCACCACCGCGGCGGCGGTCTGGGAATCCGCCGCGATCGGTATGGCGGCGGGCGCGGGCCTGCTGTTGCTGGCCACCGCCGTAGTGGCCCTGCATTTCGTCAGCGCGCTGGCTTTCAATGTGGTGGAGCGGCAGCTCAACGCGCGGCTGCGCGGCACAGTCCGGTTGCACATCATCTACGAAAACGGCCGGGGAGTCCTGCGGACAATCCTGCAAGCGTGCGGTCAAAGGAACTGGCAACTAACCGAACTCGACGCGGACGACCACAATATCGATCGCGATCAGGTCGGCGTGACAATGACGTTGTCGGGCAACAGGATCAGCAACGCAGCACAGGTGCTCGCCGATATCGACGGCGTCTCCGCGGTGCTTCCGGGCGAAGACGAACCGGACTAAGGGATCGACCGATCAGCGCTGTCCGCGGCTGGCGCGGTAGGACGCGACCGCGCCGATCACGCCCAGCGCCACGAAAACTGTGAAGAGCCAACGGGCGGCCATCACCGCGCCGTCGTGCGCGCTGTTGACGACAACGCCGGCCAGGCCCGCGCCGAACGCGCCGGAGATCAGCTGCACCGTGTTGATCGCCGCGGCGGCGGCCCCGCCTTCTTCCGCGTCATCGACGCAGCGCATCGCCCACGCCGATAGGTGCGGCCAGGCCGCCCCGATGCCCGCCCCGGTGATCGTCAACGCAAGCGTCCACAGGACGAGAACGCCGACCGGCGCGTTATCCATCTGGGTAACCGCGCCCAACGCGAGGCCGACCGCCATGATCAGCGGCGCGGCGGCAACCACCCGGGCAATGACCCGCCCGCTACTCAGCGATGCGCTGGCGATCTCGCTGACGGTCCAGCCGACCGCCAGCGCGGCGGCCAGAAAACCGGCCGGCACGGGAGCCAGATGCGCCAGGCGTTGGCCGAACAACGGCACGTACATGTCGACCATGGCCGAAGCCATCAGCACCGCCATCGTCAGATAGATCCACTTCAGCGGACCGGGTCCAAATGTGCTGGGCGGCAACACAGCAACGGGCATCCGCCGATCGACCACAAGAAACACAACGACCAGGAGCGCGCTGGCCGCAAGCAACGCTGTCGTCCCGACCCCGTTGCGCGGGACCTCCGCGACGCTCACCGTCAGCGCGGCGCCACCCAACAGCAACAGCGACCACATCGGGATTTTCAGTTCCCGCACGGCGCCGCCCGGATCGACGCGCCCGGCGGGCAACACCATCGGGACCAGCGCGGCCATCGCCGCGGTCAGCACCGCCACCGCACCGAATGCCCAGCGCCACAGCCCGAACTGGGCGAAGAAGCCACCCGTCGCCGGCCCGACAATCGTTGCGACGCCCCACATCGCCGATACCAATGCCGACGCCCGCGTCCATAAGGCGTGCGGCAGCGCGGCCCTGATCACCGCGTAGCCCAATCCGGCCAGCAGTCCGCCGGCCGCCCCCTGCAAAGTACGGCCGGCCAGCAGCACCTCCATGTTGGGGGCCGCCGCGCACACCACGCTGCCGATCCCGAAGACGGCCAGTCCCAGCAGATATGACGCGCGCGCCCCAACCCGCAGCAGCGCCGCACCGACCGTGGTGGCTGCCACCACCGATCCGACCAGGTACAGGGTTGTCACCCATGCGTAGAGGCGTTCACCGCCGATGTCGGCGACGGTGCTCGGCAATAGGCTGCTGGTCAGGAATTCATTGATCGCGTACAGCGCCACCCCTCCCGCGAGCACCGTCGAGGTGCTCAGGTACCGGGGGCCCAGCAGCACACGCCAACTGCCGGTGATTTCAGCGGTGCTCATCACGTCGGTCACGCACACCACCGTATGAGCTCAACCACAGTTGAGTTCAAGGCGCCGAGCACAACGGCGCGTCGGCAGCCCGTCACTTCAGACCGGCTGCGTCCATTCCGCGCAGTTCTTTTTTCAGGTCAGCGATCTCGTCGCGGAACCGGGCAGCCAGCTCGAATTGCAGGTCACGCGCCGCGGCCATCATCTGCTCGGTGAGGTCTTTGATCAGGTCCGCCAACTCGGCTCGCGGCATGCTTGTTGGGTCGCGGCCCTCGAACACACCGGCGCTGACCGCCCGGCCGGGCGCACCCTGGGCCCGGCGGCCACGCGACGCGTTGCGTCCGGATCCGCCGATTTCGACCGCGTCGGTGTCATCGGCCTCGCGGTAGACCTGGTCGAGAATGTCGGCGATCTTCTTGCGCAGCGGTTGCGGATCGATCCCGTTTTCCTCGTTGTAGGCGACCTGCTTGGCACGCCGGCGTTCGGTCTCGTCGATGGCCTCTTTCATCGAGTCGGTCATCGTGTCGGCATACATGTGCACTTCGCCGGACACGTTGCGGGCGGCACGGCCGATGGTCTGGATCAGGCTGCGCGACGACCGCAGGAAGCCCTCCTTGTCGGCGTCGAGGATCGAGACCAGCGACACCTCGGGCAGGTCCAGACCCTCCCGGAGCAGGTTGATGCCGACCAGCACGTCGTAGTCGCCGAGGCGCAGCTGGCGCAGCAGCTCCACCCGGCGCAACGTATCGACCTCGGAGTGCAGATAACGCACCCTGATGCCCATTTCCAGCAGGTAATCGGTGAGGTCTTCGGCCATCTTCTTGGTCAGCGTCGTCACCAGGACGCGTTGGTCGACTTCGGTCCGTTTGCGGATCTCCCCGATCAGGTCGTCGATCTGGCCCTTGGTCGGCTTGACGACGACTTTCGGATCCACCAGACCGGTGGGCCGGATCACCTGCTCGACGAACTCGCCACCGGACTGGCTGAGTTCGTACGGGCCCGGGGTGGCCGACAGGTACACGGTCTGGCCGATCCGGTCGGCGAACTCTTCCCAGGTCAGCGGTCGGTTGTCGCATGCCGACGGTAACCGGAACCCGTATTCGACGAGGTTGCGCTTGCGGGACATGTCGCCCTCATACATGCCGCCGATCTGCGGAACGGTGACGTGCGACTCGTCGATGACGAGCAGGAAATCCTCCGGGAAGTAGTCCAGCAGCGTGGCCGGCGGTGAACCGGGCCCGCGGCCGTCGATATGCCGCGAGTAGTTCTCGATACCGGAGCAGAACCCGACTTGGCGCATCATCTCGATGTCGTAGTTCGTTCGCATCCGGAGCCGTTGAGCCTCCAGCAGCTTGCCCTGGCCCTCGAGCTCGGCGAGCCGCTCGGCAAGTTCTTCCTCGATGGTGGAGATCGCGTGCGCCATCCGCTCGGGACCGGCCACATAGTGGGTGGCCGGGAAGATGCGCAGCGAGTCGACCTTGCGGATCACGTCGCCGGTCAGCGGATGCAGGTAGTACAGCGCCTCGATCTCGTCACCGAAGTATTCGATGCGGACGGCCAATTCCTCGTAGGACGGGATGATCTCGACGGTGTCGCCCCGCACCCGAAACGAGCCACGAGTGAACGACAGGTCGTTGCGGGTGTACTGCACGTCGACCAGCAGCCGGAGCAGACCGTCGCGGGGTACCTCGCTGCCGACCTGCAGCTCGACGGAGCGGTCAAGGTAGGACTGCGGTGTGCCCAGGCCGTAGATGCACGACACCGACGCCACCACTACGACATCGCGTCGCGACAGCAGCGCCGAGGTCGCGGAGTGCCGCAGCCGCTCCACATCGTCGTTGATCGAGCTGTCCTTTTCGATGTACGTATCGGTCTGCGCGATGTACGCCTCGGGCTGGTAATAGTCGTAATACGAGACGAAGTACTCGACGGCGTTGTGCGGCAACATCTCTCGAAGTTCGTTGGCCAATTGGGCGGCCAGCGTCTTGTTCGGCGCCATCACCAGGGTCGGTCGTTGCAGCCGCTCGATGAGCCATGCGGTGGTTGCCGACTTCCCGGTACCGGTGGCACCCAGCAGCACCACGTCGTGCTCCCCCGCCTGGATTCGCCGCTCCAACTCCTCGATGGCCGCCGGCTGGTCACCGGCCGGGTCGTGCGGGCTGACCACCTCGAAGTGCCCACCCACGCGCACCATGTCCTGGACAGGGCGGTATTCGGAGTGGGCGACAATCGGATGCTCGGTAGCGAAAGCCATGTTCACCAGGGTAGGCGGCAGTACCGACACTCCACACTACTGAGTGTTATGCGTCGTTATCCGTGCTGACGGGTCCACACCAGGGTCGCAGGATCGCATTGGATCAGGTACCCGTCGTCCGACTTCGACATCGAGAACACGGGGACGTTCGGCTCGTCACAGGACGTACCTGTGGGATGCACCCCGGTGGTGACAGGTGCACGGTCCCAGGTGTTGGCTTCGCAAACGATCTGCGTATTGGCGCCTGCGTCGTAAGCGAGTTTGTCGACGTCGGTGCACACACCACCGAGCACGGGCGCAGACGATGCCGTTGCCGGCACAGCCGTGTTCGCCGAAGCCTGCGCGGGGTTGGCCACGTTGACACCCGCGGGAACGTCTCCGACCCGGGACGCCACGACTGGAATCCGCAGCATTGCGCCTTGCGCGCCGCACTCGTTGCTCTGCACGGTCTGGGTCTGCACGCCGCGCAACGTGCCGTCGGGTTGCGGCGTCAACGACCACACCACGGTCTCGGCCTGCGTCGACGTCTGCGTTCCGTGTGCTGCGCGGCACTGCGTCTGTAGCTCTCGAGGCGCGCTCTGCCAGTGTCCGTCGACGAAATGCAGCACGCCAGTGTTGCCGCTGCCGGTGGCCTTGGCCGCTTGGTGGTCGGTGTTATCCAGCTTGGTTCCGGTGGCGGCACACCCGGTGCCCGTGCACGCGGAAAGGAAGGCCCACCAACTGGTTTGGGCGCCGTTGGTGCCGATCACGCCGTTGGATGTCTGCTTTGCGCGGTCGTAGTCCAAGCGATAGGCGCCGTTGAGCACCGGCTGGGCGGCCGACGCCGAGGACGTCGCGTTGAAGCGAGCCGGTGCCGCGGGGTTCGACGGTGGCGGGTCGTCCCAGGAGAAAAACGAGACGGCCCAGGTGATGGTCAACGCGATGACCACCGTGAGAGCGGTCGCGGCGGCGATGACGGTCTTGAGCGAAAACCTGCGGCGGAGCTTCACCGAGGCGGCGCTGCGCGGCATGCGGCCGCCGCGGCCGCGGGACACCTTGTCGTTGAAGGCGGCGGCGAAATCGCGGCACCGATCGAATCTGTCCGCGGGATCCTTCGCGAGGGCTTTGAAGAAAACGTCATCGAGGCGCGACAGATCGGGACGGTGGTCGCTGAGCCTGGGCGGAGCCGCGTGCAGATGCTGCCCGATCACGGCGACCGGGTTGGAATGCCGATACGGCGGCACACCGGTCAGCAAGTGAAATGCGGTGGCGGCCAACGCATACTGATCGGCACGCCCGTCGATGTTTGACCCGACCAACTGTTCGGGGGCGGCGTAGGCAACCGTTCCCACCGCGACGTTGGTCTCGGTGATTCCGCTGATATCGGCGAGTTGACGAGCAACGCCGAAATCCGCCAGCAGTATT
>DASQSQ010000343.1:0-2288 GCA_035642315.1 Mycobacterium sp. | reverse complement strand
CCGAACGGGCCGATCGCCACCACAAGTAGGCCCAATGCATAGGCGCCGGCCGAAGCTGCCAACACCGTATTGGTTGCGAATAATCTGCGGAGGTGCGCGATGAGGGCCACCCCGATGACGGCGCCGACGCCAAGGGTGGCGAGCACCAAGCCGTAACCGCAGGAGTTCATTTGCCAGTGGCGTGCGGCGGTGACGGGCAGCAGCGCCCACAACGCTGAGGCGGGAAACGCGAACAGCGCCGACCGCAGGAGGATCCGACGGGTGATCGGTCCGTGGCGGACCCATCGCAGTGCGGCCAGGATCGAGAGCCCGATGCTTTCGCGCTCACCCAGCGGCGCGCAACCGGGTCGTTTCCAGGACCGCAACGCGACGATGATCGCGGCGAAGGACACCGCGTTGAGCGCGAACACCGCTGCCGGCCCGGCCAGCAGGACCACGACCCCGGCTAGGGCAGGTCCGATGGCGCGGGCCACGTTGACTGTGACGCTGCCCAGCGACGCCGCGGCGGGTATCTGTTCACGCGGAACGAGTTCGGGCTGAATCGCCTGCCATGCCGGGCCGGTCAGCGCCGAGCCAGAGCCGATGGCCACGGTGAACACCAGGAGCCAGGTCGGGGTCAGAACCCCGGTGAACGCCAGTGCGGCTAGCACCACAGTTGCGAGCACCGCATAGGTTTGAACTACGATCAGCAGCCGTCGCCGATCGAACAGATCGGCAAACACACCGCCGAAGAGCCCCAAAACCAATGTCGGTGTGAGCGAAGCGGTTTGGACCAGTGCGATGATGGTCGCGCTGCTGTGGTGCTCAACCAGAAACCATTGGGCGCCGACGGTTTGCATCCACGTGCCGACGTTCGATACCAGCTGCGCGATGAACAAGTTGCGGTAAATCGCAATCCTCAGCGGCGCCCACGCTGAGGTGTCCTCGCGCGCAGATTTCACATCGTCGCTGCTCACGGCCACAGCCGTCATGCGCCGCTACTCCCTCGGGTTCTAATCCTCGATCGGTGTTACTAGCTCAACCGGTTACAACAAGGACGGTTCACGAATACTTCCGATTTCAGTTGTGTGAGGGCACTGGGCTGACGAACTGCCGCCGCGGGGTTCTCGGCTCAGTGTCATTCAGGTATGACGTTCACGGGCCGTAGAAGGTTTCGACCCTGTATGGGAAGCCGCTTCATCGCGGCGGCCACTTGACACCCCAAATCTTTGCGTTCGAGGTGTGCGATCGTGTTGATCCTGTTGTCTACGTGCAATCCGGGATGCTGGTCTTCGCGCCCCGCTTCGCCGTTGTTAGAGCTTCCGAAGGAAATCGAGGATGAGCGAGTTGGCCTCTTCCGGTTTTTCCAGCGGGACGAGGTGTGCGGCGCCAGCGATTTCAACGTGGCGGGTGCCCGGTACGCGTTCCGCGATTCGCTGGCTGTGGATCGAAGGCAGGGTGTGGTCCTCCCTGCCCGACACAACGAGAGCCGGCACCTTCACATGGGCGAATGCGTCGAGCACCGAATCCCGATCGATAAGGACCGAACGCACGGAACTGATGAAGCCCCGGCGATCCCACGCGAGCAAGTGCTCACCGAGATCGGCGCCGAGTTCTGGCTGTTGGCGCTGGGTTTCGGGCGCGAGTAGCCCCGACACGATCATGCCGGCGGTCATTTTGTCCAGCCGACGGACTGCCATCAGCATGGTCAGTACCGTGGCCTTCGTCCGCTCGAACCACGTTCCTCGTTCGGCAGAGGTGTTGAACAACACCATTCCGCTTAGGCGCTTCGGGGCACGCAACGCGATCCTCGGTGCGACGAATCCGCCCCACGAGGTGCCCAGGTAGGCGACGGGTGTGTCGATACCGGTTGCGTCCAGGATCTGAATCGCCGCTTCCGCGCAATCGTCCATCGTGAAGCCGCGCCCGGGGCCCTGACTCTGACCGTGGCCGGGCGGGTCGAGGGCGAGGGTCCGCCAGCCGTCATCATGCAAGGCGCCAATCTGATGACGCCACATACGGTGATCGGTGAAGAGGCTGGGCCAAAGCAATGCGACAGGCTGGGCGGCCGTGCCCTGATCTTCGATGAACACAGGGCCGAGAATCGTTCTTACAGTGGGCACGGCGGATTCCTTAGCTGGGCATTGGCCCCCGTAGGGTTGTGCCTTCTGGGCCTGGGCCGCGTTGGACTCACGGCTGTGAGCTTACGTGCGTGGCGGGCAGCCGCGGAGGCTGTGGACGACGACGGACGAGTGCAGCGGGACTGCCCTTTGACGCCCTCAAGACCCGAGAACGAAACCGCAGGTCAC
>DASQSQ010000342.1:0-4780 GCA_035642315.1 Mycobacterium sp. | reverse complement strand
GTCGAGATCGTGCGCCGTACCCGCGCGACCGTCGGATCCGATTTCATCATCTGCTACCGAATGTCGATGGCCGACTACGTCGAGGACGGCCAGAGTTGGGACGAAATCCTTTCGCTGGCAACCGATGTCGAGGCCGCGGGGGCAACCATGATCAACTCCGGCTTCGGCTGGCACGAGGCACGGGTGCCGACGATCGTCACGTCGGTGCCCAACAGCGCGTTCGTCGACATCAGCCATGCCGTCGCCGGACACGTCGACATCCCCGTGGTGGCGTCCAATCGGATCAACATGCCGCAGGCGGCCGAACAGATCCTGGCCGACACCCACGTGCAGCTGATCTCGATGGCGCGCCCGCTGCTCGCGGATCCCGAGTGGGTGCTCAAGGCGCAAGCCGCGCGCGACGACGAGATCAACACCTGCATCGCCTGCAATCAGGCCTGCCTGGATCACGCGTTCGTGAAAAAGACAGTGTCGTGTCTGCTCAATCCGCGGGCCGGCCACGAGACGCAGCTGGTGTTGTCGCCGACCCGGCGCACTCGCTTTGTCGCGGTGGTCGGGGCCGGCCCGGCCGGGCTGGCGACGGCGGTCAACGCAGCTCAGCGAGGTCACGAAGTCACGCTGTTCGAGGCCAACGAGTTCATCGGCGGCCAGTTCGACATGGCGCGCCGGATCCCGGGCAAAGAGGAGTTCAACGAAACCATCCGGTATTTCAGCACGATGCTGGACCGACTCGGCGTGACTGTTCGGCTGGGCACCCGGGTGTCAGCGGCCGAACTGGCCGGCTACGACGACGTCGTGTTGGCCACCGGCGTGGCGCCGCGGATTCCGGCCATTCCCGGAATCGATCATCCGATGGTGCTGACCTATGCGGAGGCCATCACCGGTGCCAAACCGGTCGGCAAAACCGTCGCGGTGATCGGGGCCGGCGGCATCGGTTTCGACGTGAGTGAACTGCTGGTCACCGACGACTCGCCAGCACTGAACCTAAAAGACTGGAAGGCGGAGTGGGGTGTGGCCGACCCGTGGGAACAACGCGGCGCGCTGACCAGTCCCATCCCGGCGCCGCCGGCGCGTGAAGTGTATTTGCTGCAGCGCACGAACGGAGCTCAAGGCAAGCGGCTGGGCAAGACGAGCGGATGGGTACACCGTGCATCGTTGAAAGCCAAAGGTGTTCACCAACTTTCCGGAGTCAACTACGAACGGGTGAGCGACGACGGGCTGCACATCAGCTTCGGCCCGAAGCGGGAACGGCCGCAGCTACTTGCGGTGGACAACGTGGTGGTCTGCGCGGGCCAGGAGCCGGTACGCGACCTGGAAGATGACCTGCGGCAAATGGGCGTCGACCCACACATCATCGGCGGAGCGGCGTTCGCCGTCGAACTGGACGCCAAGCGCGCTATCAAGCAAGGCACCGAGTTGGCGGCCCGGCTCTAGCCGAGGTCAGTAGCCGGCCAGCAGACTGCGAACCCGGCCCAAGGTTTCCGGACCGACGCGGCTGCAGATCCGCGACGGGTCGGCGGGCCTGCGGCCCCATAACAGCAGGACACGCGCGGCGGCATCGGTCTCCAGCGTGGCCGGACCGTCCGGGTCGGCAAGCCGGATGGTGGTGCGGTCAGCGTCCGCGTCGACCACGACATCGTCGGCGCCGGCAACCCGCAGCCGCGCCTCGATTCGCTCGCCGGGCCGCAGTTGCTTGACGCCCTTGGCCAGCAACGGCTTTCCCACCGCCAACACGCTGTGCGTCGTCATCCAGTGCTCGGCCAGCCGCGCCTGGGCCGCAGCGTCGTCGCCGGTGATGTCCCACCCGTGCAAGACGAGCTCTTCGCGCATGTGCTCGGCGAACCAGGGCGCCTTCATGGTGCGCCCGGTCCACGCCACGTCGGTATCGGCCGGAATATCGTCGGCCGCTTCGGCCACCTCGTTGAGCAGCACCATATTCGTGTGCAACGCCGCCCACAGGTCGCTCTCGTTCATGGCGCGCAGCGGCGCCTCACGTTCCTCGAATGTGCGGGTGGCAACCGGTTCGCCCGCCAGGTGCGCGCCCAGCACCCGCCCGAGCTCAAGCGCGTTGCCGGCCTGATGGATGACTATGTCGCGCACCGTCCAGGCCACACACCAGGTGCCGGCATCCGGCCGACGCTGTTGCACGGCGTCGACGAACGGCTGCCACTCGGGAAACCGGTCGGTATCGATGTTTGGCTTCACGGCGTCCGGTATACCCGCCGCCACCGACAACTACGCCGCCAGCGGGGCGTACGTCGTGGTGCGCTGGCGTGCCGGACGGCCGATGCCCTCGGCGATCGCGATCAACTCAGCGGCGGTCTTGGCCGATCCGTATTCGGAGCCGGCCATCCGCGAGATGGTCTCCTCCATCAGCGTGCCGCCCAAGTCGTTGGCACCGCCATTGAGCATCACCTGCGTGCGCTCGACACCGAGCTTGACCCAGCTGGTCTGTATATGAGAGATGCGGCCGTGCAACATGATCCGCGCCAGCGCATGCACAGCGCGGTTGTCGCGGTGGCTTGGCCCGGGCCGTGCCGCACCGGCGAGGTACAACGGCGAGTTCTGATGCACGAACGGCAGCGGCACGAACTCGGTAAAACCTCCGGTGCGGTCCTGGATGTCACGCAACACGTTCAGGTGACCGACCCAGTGCCGGGGGTCGTCAACGTGGCCGTACATCATCGTCGACGATGACCGCAGGCCCACCTGGTGGGCAGTGCTCACGATCTCGATCCACATCGAGGTCGGCAGCTTGCCTTTGGTGAGCACCCAGCGGACTTCGTCGTCGAGGATCTCCGCGGCGGTACCGGGGATGGTGTCCAGGCCCGCTTCGCGCAGGCTGATCAGCCACTCGCGAATACTCAAGCCGCTCTTGGTCACACCGTTGGCGACCTCCATCGGTGAAAACGCGTGCACGTGCATCGACGGCACCCGTGCCTTGACGGCACGCACCAGGTCGGCGTAGCCGGTGACCGGTAGCTCGGGATCGATACCGCCCTGCATGCACACTTCGGTAGCGCCGGCGACGTGGGCCTCCCAGGCGCGTTCGGCGACCTCGGCGGTCGACAGCGAGTACGCATCGGCGTCGCCCTTGCGCTGCGCGAAGGCGCAGAACCGGCAGCCCGTGTAGCAGATGTTGGTGAAGTTGATGTTGCGGTTGACGACGAACGTCACGTCATCACCGACCGCGTCGCGCCGCAACGAATCTGCCAGTGCGGCAACCGCATCCAACGCCGGACCGTCAGCGGTGGCCAATGCCAAATACTCACCGTCGGTGCAGCCGGCAGGATCACGTTCCGCCGCGCTCAACGCCGCGAGCACGTCGGTGTCAATGCGCTCGGGGGCACGGGCCGCCAACTCGTGTACCTGCGACCGGATCGAGTCCCAGTCACCGAATGCGCTGAGCAGATCGCTGCGGGCTTCGGTGTTACGGCCTTCGGTGTCGATGAGCGCGTTCAGGTCCACCCGGCCCGAGGACGCCACGTCGTCTGGCTCCTGCCACGGCATGCCCACCGGGTTCACGTCACGGGCCAGCCCGGTGGCCGGGTCGGCCAGCGCCGCGACGTGGTCGCGGACCCTCGGATCGATCCAGGCCGCCCCGGCCTGTACATATTTGGGTTGCGCGGTCAGCCGCTCCACCAGGTCGTACCCCGCCTGGCCGGTGACGGCGGCGAGCTCGTCGAGCGCGGGCCACGGCCGCTCGGGGTTGACGTGATCAGGCGTCAGCGGCGAGACGCCGCCCCAGTCGTCGACACCCGCATCGATCAGCGCGATGCATTCCTCGGCCGACACCAGGTTCGGCGGCGCCTGGATGCGCATTCCCGGGCCGAGTACCAATCGCGCAACCGCCACGGTCGCCAGGAAATCGTCGATACCGGCGTCGGGCGTCGAGGCCATCGCCGTGTGCTCTTTGGCGCGGAAGTTCTGCACGATGACTTCCTGGATATGGCCGAACTCCTTGTGCGACTTGCGAATAGCGTGCAATGTTTCGGCGCGCTCGGTGAGCGTCTCGCCGATGCCGACGAGCAGACCGGTGGTGAACGGAATGGAAAGCCGTCCCGCGTCGGTCAACGTGCGCAGTCGAACCGCCGGATCCTTGTCGGGGCTGCCGTAGTGCGCCATGCCCTTCGTCTCGAACAGCCGTCGCGACGTTGTCTCCAGCATCATTCCCATTGACGGCGCCACCGGCTTCAATCGCGACAACTCCGACCAGCTCATCACCCCAGGGTTGAGGTGCGGCAGCAGTCCGGTTTCCTCCAGCACCCGGATCGCCATCGCCCGCACATAGGACAACGTGGAGTCGTAGCCACGTTCGTCGAGCCACTCGCGCGCCTCCGGCCACCGATCTTCGGGCCGGTCGCCGAGAGTGAATAGCGCTTCCTTGCAACCGAGTTCACCGCCCCGACGGGCGATCTCGAGAATTTCATCCGGTTCCAGGAACATCCCGGCGCCCTGGGCCCGCAGCTTGGCGGGCGCGGTGACAAATGTGCAGTAGTGGCAGGTGTCGCGGCACAGATGCGTCACCGGGATGAACACCTTGCGCGAATAGCTGACCGGCAGCCGGCCGCCGGCCCCCCGCCGTCCCGCCGATTCCAGACCCGCATCGCGTACCCGCGCGGCGCTGCGACACAAGTCGGCCAGATCCTCGCCGCGCGCGGTCATCGCGACGGCCGCCTCGTCGACATTTAGTGCCACCCCGTCGCGGGCCCGCCGCAATACCCGCCGTATCGCGGACGCGTCCGAAGGCGGCGGCACCGACGGACTGGGCAACAGCGTC
>DASQSQ010000341.1:0-2261 GCA_035642315.1 Mycobacterium sp. | reverse complement strand
ATCCACCGCATATTACTACAGCACGCTGTCAGAATAGCGCAGGTAGATCACCGGCGTGTCGCTTCTATGACCACTTGTCCCGTATGCCATGGTAGACCCATGAGTGACACTGCACCATTACGTGCGGAACTCGGGCCTGTCCGACCTCATTCAGCAGCACCTCGCAACAATGGTGCGTCTGCACCGCGAGAATCGCTACGACCGCTCCACCCATGGCGTCGAACACGTCACCGGTCAACCAGCTCAGAGCGTCGAGCAGTACGTCGGCTCGCACCCGGAACTGTTTGCCTAATCCCCGTCTAGCCAAGCAAGCCTGCTTGCACTCAGCAAGCAAGCCGCTGGCCAGCACGCCGCATAGTCTGTCGAGACAGGCCCTGACCCCTTCTGCGGGGTGAGTGGCGCGTTCCCCTACAGAATTGCGTTGCTCTCCATGCCGCATGGACCGCAGACCACGCCGGTCGCCGTCATGGCATCGCCTCGGCCCACGCGATATGCCCCTCGAAGCCAAGCGTTTTCGCCATGTCGCGGTACCGATCCCGATAGTCGCGATAGGCGGTCTCGTCGCCATGAGCCCGCGCCAGCAGAGCCCGCAGCCGCATCAGCCAGATCTCGCGTATCACCAGACGCTCATCGACTGGCGCGGCCGCTAACCGCTCTATGGCGGCTTCGGCCTCGGCCACGTCACTCTCGGCCCCGCGATCGAGCAGTGTCTCTGCCAGAACGCCGGTAGCCGCAATGCCCCACCCCAGCAGCCGTCCATCGCGGACCAGATGTTCGACGGCGGCGCGGATGAGCGGAATTGCGCCATCGCGATCTCCCCGTCTAGCCCGCTCACGCGCCAAGTACAAGTTCACGATTGGTAAGTGCCACAAATTGTGTCCCCCGCGCATTAGAACTTGGCTCACCTCCGCAAGGAGCTCCTGCCCGCGGTCACGCTCCGCATCCGTTTGGCGGTGCACCAGCGCAACTCCCAGCGTCGTCTGGGCGAGTGTCAACGCGAGGTCATCACCGGATCGGTCGGTAATCCGTAGGGCATCCTCGGTCTCGCGCATTGCGTAATCATCGGGCCGCAGCACGCCATACGGGATCGCGGGAAAGTAGACATAGGTGACCACCGCGCCGTAGGACAGTGCGTCGGTGCCACGGGCCATGACCAGGCCGTGCCGCAGGTCGTCGCGCCATCCGGGACGACCCAGGCAATAGCGGGCCAGAGCCCGCGTCGTCAAGGCGAGCGCTAACGGAGACCCGAAAATGAAGTTGCCCTTTGCCGGGTCACCGTCGGCCAGGTCGATTACTGCCTGTGACCACCGCAGCACGTGACACCACTCCGCGCTCTCAATCTTGGAGTAGATCGGCGCGAAGGACAGCCCCACCGTCAGGGTCGGATCGCCGACCGACTCGATGAGGGTCATGGCTTCCGAGGCCAATTGTGACGCGCCGTGCGCCCGGCCCTGAAACGAGTGTTCCATCACCAGCCCTGCCATTGCGATAGCCAACGACGCCACGTCCTCGGCCGCGGTGCACAACTCCCGCAGTTCATCGAAGGGCCCGGAGACGCTGGCATCGACGCGCCAGCCCGTGGCGCACAACATGGTCCGCGGCGCGATGCGCATGGCCGCCCGGTTCGGGTCATCGGCGGGCAACGCGTCGGCCATGTTTTGGGCGCGCTCCCAGCTCAGTCGCGCCGCGTCTATGTCGCGGAAAGTCGCCCACGTTGCCGCGCGCATGTGCCAGCCGTAGGCGGCGGGCAGATCACCGGCGGCCTCCAGATGTTCGGCGATCAGCGCCGCATTCTGGTCGACCGATTGCGGGTCACGCGCTTCGGTCGCAGCCGCGACGCGCCGGTGCAACTCGGCGCGATCCGACTTGAGCTGAGCTTCATAGGCCACCGTGCGGATCAGCGGGTGGCGGAAGGCGTACTCGGCGGTTGGGGTGAACCGCACCTGGTCGATGAGCTCGGCGGCGATCAACTCGTTGACATGCGGATCGATTCCCAGGCTGCTTAGCAGATCACAACTGAACCGAGACCCGATTACCGCCGCAGCGACAAGCGTCTGTTTGGCTTTCGAGTCAAGCCGGTCGATGCGCGCGGCGATGGTCGCCTGCAGGGTGGCCGGCACGTGAATCTCGCCGATATCGGCGGAGCTAGTGTAGTGGCCGCGCTCGCCCACCAGGACGCCACGTTCGGCGAGCTCGCGAGTGATCTCCTGCGCGAAGAAAGGATTGCCGGCCGCGCGCCCGGCGATAATCTGGGTGATCTC
>DASQSQ010000340.1:0-4576 GCA_035642315.1 Mycobacterium sp. | reverse complement strand
GCTGATCGGGTCCGCCGAGTATCTGGATGGCCAGCGCGGCCTGGACGGTGCCGTGCACGATCGTTGGGCACAGGCCGCGGCCCGCCTCGACGCAGAAGATGCCGAGGTCGGATAGCGCGCCGCCGGCGCCGCCGTGTTCCGGCGGAAGCAACAGGCCGAATACGCCGGCGTCCGCCAACGACTTCCACAGCCGGGCGGGCATCGACCGTGGGTCCGCGTCGCGAAGTTGGCGGACCAGGCTGATCGGGCACTCGGCGGCGAACAGCGCGGAGAGCATCGATGCCAGGTCTCGCTCGTCCTGATCGGGTAACAGTTTCACGATGTCGTCACCATCAGCGTCCGTAGGACGGCATGCCGTGGCCTCGCTGCGCGATCACGTCGCGAAGTACCTCGTTGGTGCCGCCGCCGAACCGCATCAGCGGCGACACCCGGTAGAGCCGTTCGAATTTCCCGTCCTCGGGTGCGCCCGGGCTGTGGTAGGCCAACAGGCCGTCGGGGCCGAGCAGATCGATCGCCAAATCGGCGATCCGCTGACGTAATTCGCTGCTGAACACTTTCTCGACGCTGACCTCCACGGTGGGGATCACCCCGCTGTCCAGCAACGAGGCCGCCTGATACCCCATCAACATGGCCGCCTCGACATCCGCTTCCGCTTGGGCGAGACGGCGCCGGAAGCCGGCGATCCGCAACGGCACCGAGCCGTCGCGGCGCGGTCGGCGGGCCAGCTCGGTCAGCTCGTCGAGTGCGCGGCGCAGATCGCCCGCATTGGTCAGCGCGCCTCGCTCGAGATCCAGCGCGCCGGTGATGTAGGTCCAGCCTCGGTTGAGCTCACCGATCAAGTTGCCGACGGGCACCCGTACCGCGTCGAAGAACACCTCGTTGGTGCGATACCCCGACCACGCGTACAGCGGACGGATATCGATGCCGGGCAAATCGGTCGGAACCATGATCACCGAAATGCCCCGATGCCGGGCGGCGGTGGGATCGGTTCGCACACAGAGCCATTCGTGTGTTGCACGGTTCGCGACGCTGTTCCAGATCTTGGACCCGGTGATCACCCATTCGTCGCCGTGTCGCACCGCGCGGGTGCGCAAACTGGCCAGGTCGGTGCCCGCGTCGGGTTCGGAGTAGCCGACCGCGCAGATCAGCTCGCCGCGCGCGATCGGCGGGAGGAATTCGAGCTTGTTCTGTTCGGTGCCGTGCCGCATGATCATCGGCGCGACGGATGTCACGGTGAGGTCGGGACCCGGAACGCCCCAATACTCGAACTCGCGCATCAGCAGGTGCTGATACACGGCGCCGAGTCCCAGACCGCCGTACTCCGATGGCCAGTTCAGCCCGAACCAGCCCCGCTCGCCGATCCTGCGTCGGAATGCCGCGACTTCCCCGTCGGGAAACTCTTGGCCGTGTTCGGCCAGCTCGGAGCGCAGCGCCGGCGTGACGTTCGCCTGCAGAAAGTCACGCACCTCCGCCAACCAGGCGTTCTGCGCTGCATCGAGTTCGAAATCCACCATCCATTTCCTAGCGCGTCCTCGTCGGTTGCGCCCGGGATTTGGAAAAGGAACATAAAGTACACGACGTGCCGCTAGTCGGAAGAGATGCGTGATGCAGTTCTGGTCTGGCACACCGTTTATGGAATCGACGGATGCGCTGGCGGTCGCGCGCATGCTGGACGAAGCCGGTTACGACGGGGTGATCTGTGCCGATCACCTGATTTATCCGCGCCAGTTGACCTCGCCGTACCCGTCGCCGACCGGAGTGCCGATGTGGTCACCCGCCACGGCCTGGCCTGACTCGTGGATCATGATCGGCGCGATGTCGTCGATCACCCAACGGCTGCGCTTCTCTAACGCGATCTACGTCGCACCCGCCCGTCCCCTGGTGGAAGTCGCCAAACAGGTCGCGACCGCGTCGGTCATCTCGCAGGGCCGGGTGTCGCTGGCCGTCGGCGCCGGCTGGATGCGCGAGGAATTCGAACTGCTGGGTCAGGATTTCGGCAACCGAGGAAAACGCCTCGACGAAATGATCCCGGCCCTGCGAGCCCTGTGGCAGGGCGGTTGGGTGTCGTGGAGCGGGCGCTACTACGAGGTGCCGGAGCTGATGCTCGAGCCGCACCCGACGACACCGGTGCCGATTCTGTGCGGCGGCGAATCGGAGGTGGCGCTGCGGCGGGCTGCCCGGTTGTGCGATGGATGGGTCGGAACCGCCTACACCTGGGATGACGCGGTCCGATACGTGGGGAAGCTGACGGAGTTACGGCGCGAGTACGGGCGAGACGGTGAGCCCTTCGAGATCATGCTGGCGCTGATCGAGATGCCCTCGGTTGATCTGTACCGGCGCGCCGAGGACCTCGGGATCACGGCAGTGATGTGTGCGCCCTGGATGGGTGCCGAAGATGGCTACCGCGCGTCGATCGAGCGGTTCGCCGAGACCGTCATCGAGAAGTGCCGGTAGCAGCTACATCCGGTGCGGCACGTCGTTGACCAGGCCGCCGTCCATCACGAATTCCGCGCCGGTGGCATAGGAGGATTCGTCGCTGGCCAAGAACACCACGAAGGTGGCGACCTCGTCGGAGACACCTGGGCGGCCGATCGGGACGGTGACCATGTCGTCGGGGAAGTGCTTGGTCATCGGGGTGCGGATGAAGCCGGGGTGGATCGAGTTGACCCGGATGTTGTGCGAACCCAATTCCAGCGCAGCCGATTTCGTCAGGCCGCGCACCGCCCACTTGGAGGCGACGTAGGGGTGCACCATCACCGCACCGCGCAGGCCTTCGATGGACGAAACGTTGATGATCGAGCCGCCGCCTGCGGCTTTCATCGGCTCGACCGCGGCCTGAATGCCGTGAAATGTGCCGTTCAGGTTGACGTCGATGACCTTGTGCCACTTGTCCAAATTGAATTGGCCCAACTGGCCCAGCGCCACGATGCCGGCGTTGTTCACCAACACGTTGAGCTTCCCGAAATCGTTGACGGCGGTGGATACCGCGGCTTCCCACTCGTCGGGCTGGGTGACGTCGAGGTGGACGTAGCGCGCGGCCTCACCGATCTCGTCGGCCAGCGCCTTGCCTTCGTCGTCGAGGATGTCGCCGATCACCACCTTGGCGCCCTCGGCGACCAGCATTCGGGCATGAGCAGCACCCATCCCCCGAGCGCCGCCGCTGATCACTGCAACTTTTCCGTCCACGCGTCCCATGACGCGCCACGCTACCGCAGCCGGGCAAAGAATTAGAACTTGTTCCACCGCCGTACTCGCGGCCGCCAACTGGGAAACAATCGAACGATGAGCGTCGCGACCTCGTTACTCACCGCATGCAGCGGGTTTCTGTTCGCTGTGTTATGGATGGATCTGATGTTCGACGCGCAGGTTCTCGCCGACCGGCATCGCAACACCGACCTGCCCGAACCCGTGCTGACTTCCATCGCGGGCTACTACCGGCGGGCCGTCACCGGCTCCCGGCCGATGAGCCGGCTCATCGCCGTCGTCATGGTGGTGTTACTGGCAGCGCTGGGGTTCCGAGCGGCCCGCGGCCACGACCCGGGCTGGCTGGTGGTGGTGTCTGCCCTGCTCGCGGGGGCGCCGGTGCTGCTGGCGCTGACGCACACCGTTCCCAACGCGGTCCGACTCGGCAGCCGTTCGGGCAGTCCTGCCGACCAAAGCGCGCTGGCCCGGTCCATCTGGCGGGATCATCTGGTGTGCGCGGCCTGCATGCTGGCCTTTCTCGTGCTCTGGGTAGCCAATAGCTCGGTGGTGTAATCGGTCGCTTTCGGACCGGGTGGTCACAGCAGACGAATTCCGTACTAAACTAGAACACGTTCCAGTTCGCCAACGTCGCCCGTAAGGAATCTCGCATGCACACTCCCATCTGCGACGAACTCGGCATCGAGTTCCCGATCTTCGCGTTCACGCACTGCCGCGATGTCGTCGTCGCGGTGAGCAAGGCCGGTGGTTTCGGCGTGCTGGGGGCGGTCGGCTTCACGCCCGAGCAGCTCGAGATCGAGCTGAAGTGGATCGACGAGAACGTCGGCGATCACCCCTACGGCGTCGACATCGTGATCCCGAACAAATACGAGGGCATGGACTCGCACCTGTCCGCGGAAGAGCTGGCCGACACGCTGCGCAAGATGGTGCCCCAAGAGCACCTGGATTTCGGAAAGAAGATCCTTGCCGATCACGGCGTGCCGATCGAGGACAGCGACGCCGACAGCCTGCAGCTGCTCGGTTGGACCGAGGCGACCGCCACGCCCCAGGTCGAGGTGGCGCTCAAGCACCCGAAGGTGAAGATGATCGCCAACGCGCTCGGCACCCCGCCGGCCGAGATGATCAAGCACATCCACGAGGCCGGGCTCAAGGTGGCCGCCCTGTGCGGCTCCCCCTCGCAGGCGCGCAAACACGCCGACGCCGGCGTCGACATCATCATCGCGCAGGGCGGCGAGGCCGGCGGGCACTGCGGTGAGGTGGGCTCCATCGTGCTGTGGCCGCAGGTCGTCAAGGAGGTCGCCCCGGTGCCGGTGCTCGCGGCCGGTGGTATCGGCAGCGGTGAGCAGATCGCGGCGGCCTTAGCGCTGGGCGCGCA
>DASQSQ010000339.1:0-2736 GCA_035642315.1 Mycobacterium sp. | reverse complement strand
GAAGGCAGTCGAAGCAAGAGCCGCCGTGACGGCACCGGCGAGAATGGTCGCGGAAACTTTGAGGCGTGGGGACATGTATCGTACTCCGGTTGTGAATGTCGCCACCGCTGGAAAACTGACCCACCCCGCCGGCTGAATATTGACCCACCTGTTTAGTGTGGAGCGCTTTGCCGGAGGGACGTGTGGTTCTGGCGGAGGGCGTGATGGAGATCCGGATTTTGAAGCGGCAGGGCTTGAGCGTGCGGGAGATTGCCCGGCGCACCGGCCTGTCACGCAATACGGTGAAGCGTTATCTCAAATCCACGGAGGATCCCATCTACACCGCGCGTCCAGCGGTGGTGGGGAAGCTCGATGCCTACACGGTGTTTTTATCGGAGCGTGTAGCAGCCGCCTATCCGGATCGGATCCCGGCAACGGTGTTGCTGAGCGAACTGAGGCTGCGTGGCTACACCGGCGGGATCACCATCCTGCGGGAGCACCTGGCGTCCTTGCGGCCAGCGGCGGTGCCCGACCCGGTTGTTCGATTCGAGACCAAGCCGGGTCGACAGATGCAGGTAGATTGGGCGGTGCTTCGCCGCGGTGCTGATCCGCTGTCGGTGTTTGTCGCGGTGTTGGGTCATAGCCGGATGGCCTACGTGCAGTTCGTCACCGACGAGCGGCTGGAGACGCTGATGGCCTGCCACGAGGCGGCGTTCGGGTTGTTCGGCGGCACGCCACACGAGGTGCTGTACGACAACATGCGCACTGTGGTGATCGGCCGGGATGCGTATGGTCCGGGCCAGCACCGGCTGCAACCGGGGTTCCGTGACTTCGCGCACCACCACGGCTTCCTGCCCCGGTTGTGCCGACCGTACCGGGCACAGACCAAGGGTAAAGTCGAACGTTTCATTCGATACTTACGCCATAGCTTCTGGGTGCCGCTCGACAGCCGGTTGCGTCCGCTCGGGGTCAAAGTCGATGCCGCGACAGCCAACATCGAAGTCCGCAAGTGGTTGCGCGACACGGCCAACGTGCGGCGGCACGGCACGACCGAGCGGGTGCCGGCGGAGCTGCTTGCGGAGGAGCTGGGGAGTTTTCTGCCGCTGGCGGTTCCATGGCGGGGCGCTGTGCCCCGATCGGCGCCGGTCGTATTGGTCAAACAGCCTTTGGAGAGCATCACGCTCCAGCATCCGCTCAGCGTCTATGAAGGTTTACTGGCCCCGCAGGTGGTTCGGTGAATCTCCAGCACGAGCGGCTGACCCAGCTTTGCCTGGACCTTCGGCTGAGCGGGATTGCGCTGAGCTACGCCGCCGCGGCGCAGACCGCTGCCGCGACGGAGGCCTCGTTCACCGACTTTCTGGAGACGGTGCTGCGCGGCGAGTTGGAGACCCGTCGGGCCCGGGCGCGCACGATGCTGTCGCGCGTGGCGGGCTTCCCGGCGATCAAGACGCTGGACCAGTTCGACTTCGCGTTCGCGGTTGGCGCGCCGAAGCAGCAGATCCAACACCTGGCCGGACTGAGCTTCATCGAGCGGGCGGAGAACGTGATCCTGCTGGGACCATCGGGCGTCGGCAAGACCCATATCGCCATCAGCCTGGGTTACCTGGCGACACAGGCCGGGATCAAGACGCGGTTTGTGACGGCGGCCGATTTGGTATTGTTGCTGGAAACCGCGCAGCGCCAGGGCCGGTTGAAGGAAGCCTTGCACCGGGCCGTCTCGATGTATCGGCTGCTGATCATCGATGAGATTGGCTATCTGCCGTTGTCGCGCGATCAGGCGAACCTGCTGTTCCAGGTGGTGGCCAAACGTTATGAGCGCGGGTCGATCGTGCTGACCTCGAACCTGACGTTTGGCAGTTGGGACCAGGCGCTTGCCGGTGACGCCGTGCTGACGGCCGCCATGCTCGATCGGTTGATGCACCACGCCACCGTCGTGCAGATCGGCGGCGACAGCTATCGGCTGCGCGACAAAAGGAAGGGCGGCATCATGCCAAAGCCCGCGCGTGCGTCATCGTCACCGGCTCCAGCGTCCGATACGGCACCTGCAAATCCCTGAACCGATCGCCGAGAACCGGCCGAACCCATGATCTCGCTGTTGGGTGCCGACCTCAAGCCCGGCGTCTGCGACGCCCCGCTGCGCGGCTGCGGGGCTTGACCTCGGCACCCAACAGCGAGGCAGGCTGACATGCCGTCATGCACCATAGCGTCCCGCGGCGGTCGGGTGGGTCAATTTTCAACCGGCGCCCCACGCCGCCGGTGGATCAGTTTTCAACTGGCGTTGACACTTGTCCTTCACCAGAGAGGCCTCGCCGTTTCCGAACGACCAATCTTCCCGATCGACGGGCACGAGGTTGATGAAGACGTCCTCGCGCCGGACGCCGAGGCGGTCGTGGAGCTCGTCTGCCACCTGCTTGTAGAAACCCCGTTTCTGCTCGAGCGTGCGGCCGCTTGCGAGGGTGAGCTGGATGAAGATGCAATCGGCGGAGCGCTCGATTCCGAAGAAGTGGGGATCGAAGATGAAGTTCGGCGCCGGGTGCTCGTTGATCACCTGGAAGCGGTCGTCCTTGGGTGCCTTGAGAATGTCGACCATCGCCTGGTAGACGACGTCGCCGACGGTCCGTCGGTATTCCTCCGGCTTACCAGCGATCAGATCGATGCGTGCGAGTGGCATAGTATTGCTCCTCTTCTGATGTTCCCATCGGGGACTCACGTCCCTTCGGACGGCGCGCAGTGCGGGCTTCACCTGCCTTCGTAGAT
>DASQSQ010000338.1:0-12698 GCA_035642315.1 Mycobacterium sp. | reverse complement strand
ATCAACGCCGTGATCGTCGGCAACTACTTGACGACGCTGGGCCGTCCCGCCGAGGCCGACCTCGAGCTGCTCGACGACCTGCAAATGCCGATCAAGGCGCTCAACGCGAGCCTGTAGAACGCCATTGATGGTCCGTGACGATCTGCCCGCGCCGGTCGGCGCGGGCGTCTACAACGTCTACACCGGGGAGCTGGCCGGGGGCACCGTGCCGGCCGCGGCCCAGCTCGGCCTTGAGCCGCCCCGGTTCTGCGCCGAGTGCGGCCGCCGGATGGTCGTCCAGGTCCGCCCGGACGGCTGGTGGGCCAACTGCTCGCGGCACGGGCTGGTGGATTCAACCGACCTGGACGCGCGCCGATGATCGGGCCCCAGGCTTACGACGCCCCTCGGACCTCGCGCCGGCGAGCCATTGTCGTGCTTGCGGCGGGGCTGTTGATCGTGGGGGCGGCCATCGGTGGGCTCTGGGCGTGGATTGCCCCTCCGATCCACGGTGTGGTGGCGTTGACGCACGAAGGTGACCGGTTGCACGACTATCTGGGCGACGAATCCGAGCATTTCTTCGTCGCGCCGTTCCTGATGCTCGGCATGCTGAACGCCGTCGCCGCTGTGGCGGCTGTGCTGGCCTGGCAGTGGCGGGCGCACCGCGGGCCGGCAATGGTGACCGGGCTTTGCGCCGGTGTGGTGATCGCCGCGGGCGCGGCCGTCAGCGTTGGCGCGGCGCTGGTGCACTTACGTTATGGCGCATTGGATTTGGCGGCGATACCGGTGAGTCACGGCCATCCGGTGCACTACTTCACCGAGGCGCCGCCGGTGTTCTTCGGTCGGACGAGATGGCAGATCGCCTGCACGCTGCTGCTACCCGCGAGCACCGCCGCTCTGGTGTACGCGGTACCCGTCGCGGCCACCGCGCGCGACGATCTTGGCGGCTATCCGGCCATCGACACCGTTTATCCGCAGCCCGCGGGCACGTCGACGTCCGCGCCCTCATAGCGGGCGGCGGCGCACCGGCTTTCCGGTGATCACCTTGGCCGCGATCACGGCCAGCCGCGCCATGCCGACGTAGGTCGCCGGGTTGAACATCGTCGGCCATTTCGTCCGGACCAGATGATCGGTCAGTGGTCGGCCGGCAAAGCGGTCTTGCAGCCAGCGCAGCGTCATCGGCGCCGACAACGGGTGCAGCAGCAGGTGCTCGTTGAATGCATCGCGGTGGTAGGTGACGTCGGCTCCGCCGGTCGAGTAGGTGTTGGCCAATTCGTCGATGTCCTCGACGTCGATCAGGTAGTCGTGCACGGCCTGCACGATCAACACCGGGGGCGTGGGGACCGTAGCGCCCAGCTTGATGCTGTCGAAGACGTGCTGAACCTCCGGCATCGTCAGGATTTCCTCGAGCGGCCGGTCGAGGTAGACGCCGACATCCTTCTTCACCATCCGCAGCACCGCGCCGACGGTAGTCATCCCCTCTAATCGCTGCAGCAGTGCGCGCCCGTCCTCGTTGGCGTGCTCCTGGATCACCCTGTCCAAGTCGGGGTAGATGTGGGCCAGCGCCGCGATCACCATCGCGGGCAGACCCGACAGGAAGGTGCCGTTGAGCCGACGGAAGGTGTGGCCAAGGTCACCGACCGGTGACCCCAGTACGGCGCCGACGACGTCGAGGTCGGGAGCGTACTCGGCGCAAAGTTCAGCGGCCCATGCGGTGGCCAGGCCGCCGCCGGAGTATCCCCAGAGCCCGACCGGCGCCGACGGCGACAGTCCGAGGCGTTCGGCGCTCAGTGCGGCCCGTACTCCGTCGAGTATGAAATAGCCGGGTTCGTATGGCGCGCCCCACATTCCGGTGCGGCCTTCGTGATCAGGTATCGAGACCGCCCAGCCTTCGGCGAGGGCGGCGGTGATCAGCAGCAACTCCAGTTGCGCCAACGCGCCGACCGCCCACGCGTTTCGCCGCAACGCATAGGACGGAAAGCAGCGGGATGTCACGGCGTCGATCGCACACTGATACGACAACACCGGGCACGGGTGTTCGGGAGTGACGTCCGCGGGGACGATCACCGTGGTCACCGTTGCCTCCGGGTTGCCGTTCATATCCGTCGTCCGATACAGCAGCTGAGTGGCCATGGCCTGCTGCGGGATCAGGCCCAGAAATGCCAGCTCGACGTCGCGCGAACGCAGCACCGTGCCAGGCATGGCGTGCTGATAACCAGGCGGGGGCTGGTAGAACGGGTCATCCGACGGCAGCAGCGGGCGGGCCTTGGGGCGCAACTCTTGATGGGGTGCGCGACCGATCCATTCCGCGCCGCTGCTGCTCGCAAGGCTGCCAATGTCCATCCGGGCATTGTTGCTTAAGAGGGCATTAAGAATCCAGTCGGCGCGCGGCGACGATGCTGGCCGCTCCGGGCGGCCAGCTGAGGAGCCGGGCATTAGGCGGGGCCGGGAGGTCGCAGGGCGGCGAACTCGTCGGTAACCCGCAACTGCGAATCGGTGAAGCGGTATAGCGCTGCCGGGCGGCCGCCGCTGCGCCCGGATTGGGCGACGGTGCCGGTGGCGGTGATCACGCCGCGACGGGCCAGCACGCGCTGCAGGTTGGTGCTATCGACCTGATGCCCAAGCGTGGCACTGTAGATGTCACGCAGCGTTGATAGCGCAAATTCGGTTGGCGCCAAGGCGAATCCGATGTTCGTGTAGGACATCTTGGCCACCAGCCGGGTGCGGGCGTAGGCGACCATCGGCCCGTGATCGAACGCCATCGTCGGCAGCGCGGTGACCGGGTGCCAGCGGGTGTCGGGCGGTAACTCCGGGGTGGCGGGGGAGGGCACCAGGCCTAGAAACGTCGACGCGATCGTGCGGGTGCCGGGCACTCGCTCGGGATCGGAAAACACCGCAAGTTGCTCCAAATGAGCGACTTCCCGCAGGTCAACCTTCTCGGCCAGTTGCCGTCGCACCGACGTCGTCATGTCCTCGTCGTCGCGCAGCTGACCACCCGGTAACGACCACGCGCCTCGCTGCGGATCGCGGGCGCGCTGCCACAGCAGGACGCTCAGCTGCGGCTTCTGCGTCTTTGTGCCTGCTCCGAGTCCGCGAACCTGGAATACGACGGCGAGCACTTCGTGCGCAGTGCTACCATGTGGCATGTTTTCGATTATAAGTCGAAAACCGGGTCGGGGGCGAAAGGAACGTCCATGACGGTTCTGAATCGCGCGGATCCGGTGGCGCCTGAGGTTGCAAAAGACCTGGCCACAGCCATCACCAGCACGCCCACCGGATACGCCGGCGTCGAGGGCGACAAGCGATGGGCCGCCGAAATCCGGCGGCTGGCCGAGCTGCGCAACGCCACGATTCTCGCGCACAATTACCAGCTGCCGGCCATCCAGGATGTCGCCGATCACGTCGGCGACTCGCTGGCGCTGTCCCGGATCGCCGCCGAGGCGCCCGAGGAAACCATCGTGTTCTGCGGCGTGCACTTCATGGCCGAGACCGCGAAAATCCTCAGCCCGGAAAAGACCGTGCTGATCCCCGACCAGCGGGCGGGCTGCTCGCTGGCCGACTCGATCACCGCCGAGGATCTGCAGGCCTGGAAGGACGAACACCCCGGCGCGGTCGTCGTCTCGTACGTCAACACCACCGCGGCGGTCAAGGCGCTCACCGACATCTGCTGCACCTCGTCGAACGCCGTCGACGTGGTCGCCTCCATCGACGCCGACCGCGACGTGCTGTTCTGCCCCGACCAATTCCTCGGTGCGCATGTCCGCCGCGAGACCGGGCGCCAGAACCTGCACGTGTGGGCCGGCGAATGCCACGTGCACGCGGGCATCAACGGTGACGAGCTGACCGATCAGGCCCGCATGCACCCGGACGCCGAATTGTTCGTCCACCCCGAGTGCGGCTGTGCGACCTCAGCGCTGTATCTGGCCGGCGAAGGCGCCTTCCCCGCGGAGCGGGTGAAGATCTTGTCGACCGGCGGCATGCTTGACGCCGCGCGGGCCACCCAGGCCCGCCAGGTGTTGGTCGCCACCGAAGTCGGCATGCTGTATCAGCTGCGCAATGCCGCGCCCGGTGTCGACTTCCAAGCGGTCAATGACCGCGCGTCGTGCAAATACATGAAGATGATCACCCCCGCGGCGCTGTTGCGTTGCCTGATCGAGGGCGCCGACGAAGTCCACGTCGATGCGCAGACTGCTGCGCTGGCTCGGCGAAGCGTGCAGCGGATGATCGCCATCGGCCAGCCCGGCGGCGGCGAATGAGCATTCGTCCGACCTGGCAGCAACGAGCCGACGTCGTCGTCATCGGCACCGGCGTCGCCGGCCTGGCCGCCGCGCTGGCCGCCCATCGTGCCGGGCGCAGGGTCATCGTGCTCAGCAAGGCGCGCCGCAGGTTTGGTGTGACGGCCACCCACTATGCGCAGGGCGGGATCGCGGTGGTGTTGCCGGATACCGACGACTCGGTCGAGGCTCATGTCACCGACACACTGGCTGCCGGCGCCGGCCTCTGCGATCCTGACGCCGTGACGTCGATAGTCGCGGACGGCTACCGGGCGGTGGCCGAATTAGTCGGCGAGGGAGCACGATTCGACGAGGCGAGGGTCGGCGAATGGGCGCTGAGCCGCGAAGGTGGGCATTCCCGACGGCGCATCGTGCACGCGGGTGGCGACGCGACCGGCGCCGAGGTCCAGCGCGCGCTCGACAATGCGGCGCGGGCACTGGATATCCGAACCGGCCACGCCGTGCTGCGCTTGCTGCGCGACGGCGACTCGGTGACCGGCGTGCTGGTGGCCAATCCGGATGGCGTCGGCGTTGTTCACGCGGCATCGGTGATCCTCGCCACCGGCGGGCTGGGACACGTCTACGGCGCGACCACCAATCCCGACGGCTCGACCGGCGACGGAATCGCCCTGGCGCTGTGGGCCGGTGTCGCGGTAAGCGACATCGAGTTCATCCAGTTCCACCCCACCATGCTCTCCAACGGCCACCGCGGCGGTCGGCGACCACTGGTCACCGAAGCGATCCGCGGCGAAGGCGCGGTTTTGGTTGATAGCCAAGGCAATTCGGTCACCGCGGGCGTGCATCCGATGGGCGACCTGGCGCCGCGCGATGTGGTGGCAGGCGCTGTCGACGCCCGGCTGCGCGCAACCGGCGACCCGTGTGTCTACCTCGACGCCCGCAGCATCGTCGATTTCGAGGCCCGCTTCCCCACCGTCACCGCGGCATGCCGCAAAGTCGGCGTCGACCCTGTTCGCCAGCCGATCCCGGTGGTTCCGGGTGCGCATTACAGCTGCGGCGGCGTCGTCACCGATGTGCACGGACAAACCGAGCTGCCCGGGCTGTTCGCCGCGGGTGAGGTCGCGAGAACCGGAATGCACGGCGCCAACCGGCTGGCATCCAACAGCCTGTTGGAGGGGCTGGTCGTCGGCGGCCGGGCGGGCCGGGCCGCGGCGGCGCACGCGGTGCTGGTCGGACATCCGCAAGCGACGGCACCGGAATCGGACGGCCGACCCGCGCTGGCCCGCGCCGACCTGCAGCCGGCGATGAGTCGCGATGCCTCGGTCGTCCGCGACGGCGAGGGTCTGCGCCGGTTGGCCCGCACGCTGGCGGCCGCGCCGCTCCGGGCCATGTTCACCCATGTCGACCTCGAAGACGCGGCGTTGACCGCGACCGCCCGTGCGGTTGCGGCCGCCGCGCTGGCGCGCGAAGAGAGCCGGGGCTGTCACCACCGGGCCGAATACCCCGACGCCACCGTCGTCCAGGCGCGCAGCATCGTCGTCCGGCTTGGCGATGACGACAGCGCGCAGGTCGAAGAACCGGCGGCGGTGTGCTGATGACCCTCGCGGAAAATGAGCTCGCCGAGGCTCGCGAGACCATCAAACGCGCGCTCGACGAGGACTTGCGTTACGGGCCGGACGTCACGACGTTGGCGACGGTGCCCGACGGCGCCACCACCACGGCGTCGCTGATCACCCGTGCGCCCGGCGTCATCGCCGGTGTCGATGTCGCACTGCTGGTGCTCGACGAGGTGCTCGGCGCCGGCGGCTACCGGGTACTCGACCGCGTCGAGGACGGCGCGCGGCTGCAGCCCGGGGCGTCGGCGTTGACGGTGCAGGCCCAAATGCTCGGCCTGCTGACCGCCGAGCGCACCCTGCTCAACCTGGTCTGCCACCTGTCCGGAATCGCCACCGCGACAGCCGCCTGGGTCGACGCCGTCCAGGGCACCAACGCGAAGATCCGCGACACCCGCAAGACGCTGCCGGGCCTGCGGGCATTGCAGAAGTACGCGGTGCGGGTCGGCGGTGGCGTCAACCATCGCCTCGGCTTGGGCGATGCGGCGCTGATCAAGGACAACCATGTCGCGGCGGCGGGATCGGTGGTCGCGGCGCTGCGCGCGGTGCGAGCCGCCGCACCCGATCTGCCGTGTGAGGTCGAAGTCGACTCGCTCGAGCAGCTCGGCGAGGTGTTGGACGAGGCGGCCGAATTGGTGCTGCTGGACAATTTCCCGGTCTGGCAGACCCAGATCGCGGTGCAGCGCCGCGATGCGCGGGCGCCGGCAACCAAACTCGAGTCGTCCGGCGGGCTTTCGCTGGACACCGCCGCGGACTACGCCGGCACGGGGGTGGATTACCTGGCTGTCGGCGCGCTCACCCACTCGGTGCGGGTGCTCGATATCGGCCTGGACATCTGAGCTCCTGGGTCAGGGCTTGACGCAGTCCAGCAACAGGAAACTCGGATGCTTCAGGAAATCCTCCCAGAAGTGTGGTTCGTCATCTGGGACGATCGATACCTCGGGGGTGTGCAGCGCGAAGTTCGCGAAGCCCGTCTGGGCAAACGCGGATTCGTAGGCGGCGATCGGCATGTAGTAGTTCTCGAGCTCCAGCGTCGAATCTTTTAGCAGCAGACGAATTTTGGTCGGCGCACCTTCGACGGCGCGGCCGGCGAGCGACAGCTCAAAGCCGTACTTGCGGTAGTCGGGCAGCGGGTCGAAGCCATAGACCTCAGGGTTGTTGACGATGGTGACAAGACGTCCGCCCGGCTTCAGCCGGCTCGCCAGCCCGGTGCACATCTGCACAAGTTCGGCCCGGGTTTGCGCGTACACCAGCAGCCAGGCGCCGACGACGAGGTCGAAATCCGCGTGCTCGGCCACGGCCCGGGCGTCTTCGACGCGGTATTCGACGCCGAGCGGGTGACGCGTTTCTTGCTCGCGGGCCAACTCGATCATCCGCTCGGAGATGTCGATCCCGACCACCTCGGAGGCACCGGCGTTACGCAGCAATCGCGTGAAATGCCCTTCGCCACAGGCGACGTCGAGCACTCTCTTCCCCTCGACATCGCCGATGAGCTTCATGAATGAATAGGTTTCGGCATGCGCACGCCAGGACTGAGCCTTGGCTTGTTGATACTGCTCTGCGATCCGATTTTCGTTGTAATCGGTGACCATGGTGACTCAGACTAGCGCCGGGTCTCACCATTGCGGGGGCGCGGCCCCTCGTCCGAAGCCCCACGTCGATTGGCCCAGTCTGGGCTTCTGCGGTTCGTCGGGCGTGCGCTGAAAGTCGGCTTGCAGCAACGGTTCCGCATCGGCACCCTCGGTGAGGGCCGAACACGGTGCGGTGAATTCGCAGTCACGACAATGCTCGGCAAACGTCGGGTAGACGATTGGCCAGCTGGTCATGTCGACCGCTTCGGCGGCGATCTGTGACCCCACCGAGGTGATCTCGTGGCGGCTGCGACGGATGCGAGTACGACGCAGCACACCCGCGGTGTGTTGCTCGGTCCGGTCGCTCGCCATCCGGCGCGATGCCTGCGCCGACACCCGCTGATGCTGGGGGAGCGATCGACCTCCGCCGCTGGCCTCGTGTTGGGCCACCGCTTTCGGAAGGCGCTTCAACGCGGATCCGGCGGGCGGGAATTTCAGCGGGCCCGCGATGCGCACCTCGTTGTGGATGGTGCCGGCGACCCGCACGCCGATGTAGTCGTGCTCGAACGCCCAACAGGATGCCACCGCCTGCTCGTCGCGGACCAATGCGTCGATGTGCAGCCACTCGTCGACGATCCGATGGCAGACCACCCAGTACTCGTCGGCGGCATCTACCGCGACCAAATCGATGCGGCACGGGTAGATCACCGGTGATCCGTCGTGCACCACCAATCCGCGTTCGGGGTCGTCGGGATCCGGGACGAGGGCATCGACATCGAGGTTGATCTTGACCGGCGCGAAGTCGTCGACGGAGTTTGCCCAGGCGTCGTAACAATCGAGCAGCGCTGCTGCCCTGTCGAGCTCATCCGTCGCGTCGGCATCATCCAGTGACCGTTCGAGTGCCTTGTGCACCAGCGGTTGGGTGACCTCGTGTTGCCAGTCCCAGGTGCCGGGGTAGTAGTAGACGGCCAACGCGTCCTTGAGCGCTGCGGGCAAGGCATGCTCTACAAAGCCATTCGATCGTAGGTTGCGGCGATGCGGGGAGGTGAAATCCCACTGCCGTCGGCAGCGCTTGAAACGTGTGCGCTCCTCAGCGGTGATCCGATAGTCGACCATGCGCCCGGCCGCTCAGTGGTGGTGCGGCCAGGGCTCGTCGACCGGCCACCGACACCGGTCCGCGGTGTTGGCCATCGACTCGAGCTCGGCCAGGAGATCGTCGAAGAACGCGCGCAGCCGGGCCGGTTGGTCGAGGGGCCAGGTAGCCGAAAACGACATCCACACGTCCGGGGCGGTTGCTGCAGACGGCATCTGCGCAGTGGTCACCATGTGCCAGTCGTAGGCATCACCGCAGCGCTCTAGGTACACGAGGTCATCGCGATCGGGGCCTGCCGCCACGATCGAGGCGAACAGTTCATCCCGAGTCATTGCCGCGCCCCGTTTGTCCAGGATAGGCCTGCCGACGGCCGCGATCTAGCGGCGAAGTAAGCGACGTGCTGCCGGTTTGGCGGCGCCCAGTGCGCCCGCATCACCGGCGATGCGAGACAGGATCAGTGCTCCCTCGATCAGCGAGATGACAGCAACGGCAACATTTTTCGCGTCCGCTGTTGGCCAGCCGTCGGCGTGTAGTCGCTCTTCGATCGCACTGCACCAGGCGGAAAAGGCGCGTGCCGACGCCTCGCGCACCACTGCGCTGGCGTTCACGGACTCGGTGGCGATCGGCTCGATGGGGCAGCCGTCGCGCCGATCGGCGGTCAACCCGTCGACCAGCACGTCGATCCACCGGTCGACGATGTCAACCACCGGCAGGCTGCCGGCCAGGAATCTGCGGAGCAGTTGCTCGATGGCGGCGCCGGTGTGATCGACCACGGCGGCGGCCAGCTGCTGCTTGCCCTGCGGAAAGTGGTGATAGAGCGAGCCCGGCTTGACGCCCGCTTCGTCGAGGATCTGGTTGAGCCCGGTCGCCGCGTAGCCCTGACGGCGGAACAACGTCGCCGCGGTATCGATCAAGGCGGCACGGCTGCGGTCAGGTCGGGGCATGCGTGAAAATAATACTTGCAATACTTGAGTGATCGCTCAAGAATGCTGAGATGAGGCAGCTGACGTACGAAGAGGCCGGCCGATACGGATGGCGCGAGGTTCCCGAACCGGAGATCACGGCGCCGGGACAGGCGCTGGTGCGGCCGCTGACGGTGGCCTGTTGTGACCTGGATGTCGCCGTCGTCCATGGCCGGTTGCCGATGCCCCCCGGACATGCAGTCGGCCATGAGGGGCTGGCCGAGGTCGTCGCGGTCGGTGGCGACGTAGCGAGTGTGCGTGTTGGCGACCGCGTGGTCGTGCCGTTTCAGATCAGCTGTGGGGACTGCCGTGAATGCCGCCGCGGGGTGACGGGCTCATGCGCGTCTCTGCCGCTGATGGCGATGTACGGAATGGCCCCGCTCGCGGGTATGGACGGCGGTGGGTTCATGTCGGATCTGGTGCTGGTGCCCTACGCCGACGCGATGCTGATTCCGGTTCCAGCCGCCGTCGACCCGGTCGCGGTCGCCTCGCTTTCGGACAACATCCCCGACGGCTGGCGCGCGGTCGGCCCGTTCCGGACCGAATTGGCCGGCCTCGACTCGGTAGATCGACGCGTGCTGGTGGTCGGCCGGCTGTCGATTGGGCTGTATGCCGCGGCGCTGGCCGCCGCCCTGGGCTACCACGTCGACTATGTCGACACCGACGCTGACCGCCTGGCGGCGGCGGAGAAACTCGGCGCCGTCGCGCACGACGTCGCCAAACCAGACAAGTCCTGGGATCCGTATCCCGTCACCGTGAACACCAGCGGCGATCGGGCGCTGCTTGCGGCGACGCTGCGCGCGACCTGGCCCGACGGCGTGTGCACCGACACTGGAATTTACCCCGAATACAACGTCGAGATGCCGTTGCTGCCGATGTACACCCGCGGTGTGCGGTTCGTCACCGGACGGGTCAGCGCGCGCGCCGTCATCCCGGAAATCCTGGACGTACTGGCCGGCGGCTGCGATCTGTCCCCGGTCGTCGACCGCGTCGTCGCCTGGGAGGACGCGCCATCGGTCTGGCCGACGATGGCCGGCAAGACCGTCTTTACCCGCGTTTAGCCGGCGCCGAGATTGCACTCAGGGCTGTGGACTCCGGAAATTCACGACCCTGGACACAATCTCGTCGCGTGATGAGTTCCCGTTAGGCGATATCGCCGACGAAAACCGCGACCCGGCCGATCTGCTGGCGGGCCAAAAACGGCAGTCCGGTGCCGTCGCTTCCGGCCGGCAGCACCCGCGGGTTGGTGATGTGGACGTCCTTGCGGATGAAGTGCACGTCGGCTTCACCGGCGGCCAGCACGTTCTTGACCCAATCCGTCTTGCCGTGGGCCAGCCCGATCGCCAGCACGTTGCCCTTGGTGTACGCGGTCACGATGGTCTCGAACTGTTTGCCGGACTTGCGGCCGCGGTGCTTGATCACCGAGAACGTCGGAAGGTAGCGGGCGAACGGCTTCACCGCCGGGTTGAAGTACTTGGTTTGGAAGCGCTCGAACCAGACCGGGAAGAGCATCGGTACGCCCGGCGCGTTGTTGGGATGGTCCTTCCGGGACATGGCGGCTCCGTTTTCGTCGTGTGCGGCCACTGTACCGGCCCGATATGCAGTTGATTCTCTCTGGGACAATGGTCGATGTGAACGTGATGGCACGCATCGACCTGCGCGGAGTCGGGATGTCGGCTGCTCGGCTGCGGACGGCGTTGCCCCGCGGCCTGGTGGACGTGGATGCCGCGCTGCCGAGGGTGCGCCCGATCGTCGAGGCGGTCGCTGAGCGGGGCGCGGAGGCCGCGCTGGAGTTCGGCGGGTCGTTTGATCGGGTGCGGCCATCGACCGTCCGGGTGCCTCGCGCCGAGTTGGACGCCGCACTGGCCGGCCTGGACCGCAATGTCCGGGCCGCCCTGGAGGTGGCGATCGAACGCACCCGTGCGGTGCATGCCGACCAGCGCCGCGCCGACTCCACGACGACCCTGGGCCCGGGCGCCACCGTTACCGAGCGGTGGGTTCCGGTCGAACGGGTCGGGCTGTACGTACCGGGCGGCAACGCGGTGTACCCGTCCAGCGTGGTGATGAACGTGGTGCCGGCGCAGGCCGCCGGGGTCGGCTCGCTGGTGGTGGCCAGCCCGCCGCAGGCGCAACCGCGCGGCCGGTTTCACGGCCTGCCGCACCCGACGATCCTGGCCGCGGCCCGCATGCTCGGCGTCGACGAGGTGTGGGCGGTCGGTGGGGCGCAGGCGGTGGCGCTGCTGGCCTACGGCGGAGCCGACACCGACGGCGCCGAGCTTGCACCGGTCGACATGATCACCGGGCCCGGCAACATCTACGTGACCGCGGCCAAACGACTCTGCCGCTCGCGGGTCGGCATCGACGCCGAAGCCGGGCCGACCGAGATCGCCATCCTGGCCGATCACACCGCCAACCCTGCGCACGTCGCCGCCGACTTGATCAGCCAGGCCGAACACGACGAAATGGCCGCCAGCGTCCTGGTGACACCGAGCACCGCCCTGGCCGATGCCACCGAGACCGAGCTGGCCGCCCAGCTGGCGACCACCGTGCACCGCCATCGGGTGACCACCGCGCTTTCCGGGCGACAGTCGGCGATCGTCCTGGTCGACGACATCGACGCCGGTATCCGCACCGTCAACGCCTACGCCGCCGAACACCTGGAGATCCAGACCGCCGACCGGGATCGCGTTGCAGCGCAGATCCGCTCGGCGGGCGCAATCTTCGTCGGCGCGTACGCGCCGGTCAGCCTCGGCGACTACTGCGCCGGCTCCAACCACGTGCTGCCGACGGCGGGCAGCGCCCGCCATTCCAGCGGCCTGTCGGTGCAGACCTTTCTGCGCGGCATCCATGTCGTCGACTACACCGAGGCAGCCCTGAAAGACGTTTCGGGGCACGTGGTGACGTTGGCCAAGGCCGAAGACCTGCCCGCGCACGGCGAGGCCATACGGCGAAGGTTCGAGCGATGACCAAACAGCCGGCGCTCGGCGAATTGCCGCTGCGCGACGACTTGCGCGGCAAATCGCCCTACGGTGCTCCGCAGCTGGCGGTTCCGGTGCGGCTGAACACGAACGAGAACCCGCACCCGCCTACCAAGGCACTGGTCGACGACGTCGTCGCATCGGTGCGTGACGCCGCCGTCAACCTGCACCGCTACCCCGATCGCGACGCGGTTGCCCTGCGCCGTGATCTGGCCGCCTACCTCAGCGGGCAGACCGGCGTCCAGCTGGGTGTGGAAAATCTTTGGGCCGCAA
>DASQSQ010000337.1:0-4603 GCA_035642315.1 Mycobacterium sp. | reverse complement strand
AGGCGCTCAAACTGACCGGCGCCGCCGCGGCCATCGTTGCCATCCCCGTCGAGGATCCCACGTTCGCCGATACCGCGACGGAGCTGCTGGTCGCGGAAACCGTGGGCCAGGCGGTCGCTGGAATCGCCGGCAAGGCGATTCCACTGACCGACAGCGTGATCGGCGCGGCCTTTCGCGAGCGCGAGCCGAAGCGGGCCGACGGGATTGCGGTTGACGGCATCGCGGCCCACGGGCCCGCACTCGTCCTGCCGCTGCGGGCCGCTGACGCCATCGCCGGAGTGGTCGTGGTGCTGCGTGATGGTGGGTCCGTTCCATTCACCGAGGAACAACTCGACATGACCGCCGCGTTTGCCGACCAAGCCGCGTTGGCCTGGCAATCGGCCACCGCGCAACGCCGGATGCGCGAACTCGACGTCCTGACCGACCGGGATCGCATCGCCCGCGATCTGCACGACCACGTGATCCAGCGGCTTTTCGCCGCGGGGCTGGCCTTGCAGGGAACCATACCGCGTTCACGCAATCCCGAGGTCCAACAACGCCTTTCAAGTGTCGTCGACGATCTTCAGGCGACGATCCAGGAGATACGCGTCGCGATCTTCGACCTGCACGGCGGGCTCTCCGACACGACTCAATTGCGGCAGCGCCTCGACACGGCGATCGCCCAATTCGCCGACTCCGGTGTGCGTACCACCGTGCAATACGCCGGACCGCTCTCGGTCGTCGATGCCGGCTTGGCCGATCACGCGGAAGCCGTTGTGCGCGAAGCACTCAGCAACGCGATCCGGCATGCCGAAGCGACCGAGGTGTCGATCGACGTCCGGGTTGAAGACGAGCTGTGTATCGACGTCGTCGACAACGGCCGCGGCATTCCCGACGTCGTCGCCGAAAGCGGTCTGGCCAATCTGCGACATCGGGCCGGCCAAGCAGGCGGGTTGTTCGCCGTGGCCGACGCCACTGGCGGGGGCACCGCGTTGCATTGGTCGGCGCCACTGGGCTGAGTCGCCCTGACTGGGTTAATCCTCAGTGCAATCGGGCCAGGTTACGACATCCGACAGCGGGCGACGCGGCGTTGCAGGTAACGGCTCAGCGTTGACCGGGGCCCAACCGATCCTCAACAGCATCTGCGGATATCCGCTCATACCGAACACGTCAGCAGCCACCTCGTCGCGAATCTCTTTGATTTCCAACGGCTCCGTGATCGGGCAGCTCGCAAGCCCCAACGCGGTCGCTGTCAGTACCACGGCGCTGGTGGCTTCCCCGGCTCGTAACCGGGCCACATCGTTGTCGTCTCGGGTGCCGAGCGCCAACACCACGGCGTCATCGTCGGTCGGCGACGTTGCCGGCGATTCAGCCAGGACGGGACCGGCGAAGGCCCGACGGGGAATGGTGGTCGAGGGATCGAGGCGCGGTGCGCTGCGGGCCGGCACGCCAGCTTGAGAAGCGTATCGCCCGCTCCAGATAGACAATTCGTTGAGATAGTCAAAGCTGTTGGCGTGCCGGTAAGCCGCCTCTGACACCAACTCGCTCAAACGAGTGAGCGATTCGACATTGCGCAGCATCACACCTGCACGGGCGGCGCGGGCACCCATCAACGAGATGTCAGCGGTGGAGACAGGCCGTGCACTGTAACGCCGCCGATCGGTGCGCCGCCGTAAGATCGCCGCGGCCAGAGCAATATCGACTTCGGTGGCCGGGTAAGGCTCCAGTTCCATCGCCGCGAGGTGGCTGCTGTCCGCGGGATTGGGAAAACGGTGCACCTTGGCCAGCCAACTCAGAGCCCCGAAAGCAACGACGCAGTGATTCAGCGCGATCCCGCAACTGATCATCAAGTCCCGGCTGTCCGGATCGGTGCTAGGCAGGTGCAAACTCGGGTTCGAGTACAAATGGATACTGTTCTCGCCGACACGCCACAACCACGGTTGGGTATTGTGCACGGACGGTGCTCGAATGGCCATCGTCAGCGCTGTCCGAATGGTCTCGCTGTCCGGGAAGTCTGCACTCATTGCTGGCACCTCTGCTCACATCTACTTCGTTCACAATGCCCGGTGAAACCGGCCCGGGGCAGGGCCAGAAGGCCCTAACCCCGGCGGGCCACGATCACCGGCACATTCGCCGCATGGGCCACTGCCGTGCTGACCGACCCCAACAGCATTCCGCTGAATCCGCCTCGGCCGCGGCTGCCGACCACGACCAGCTGGGCCGACTCGGACTCGTCGAGCAGATGACGGGCAGGGTTGTCGCACACGATCCGCGGATGAATGGTGACGTTCGGATAGCGCTCCAACCAGCTGGTCAGTCGGTCAGCCAAAGCTTGCGGTGGAATCGGATTCTCGCCCGACCACTGCACATTCAAAACCTGGGGTAGGTCGGCATCTCTGTAGGCATGCAGAGCGACCAAGTCGACACCTCGTCGTGATGCCTCGTCGAACGCGATCTCAGTCGCCAATTCCGACGCCGCCGATCCGTCGACACCAACGACGACGGGAAGATTCGACCGCTCCGACGCGGAAGAAACGCCATCGTGGATCACCGCTACCGGGCAGTGTGCGTGATGGAGCAAGCCGTTGCTGACCGATCCGAGCAGGATGCGGGTCAAGGCGTTCTGCCCGCGACGTCCCACCACTACCATGTGCGCTTGCTTGGACAGGTTGACAAGCGTCGACACCGGTACCGAAAAGTACAGCTCGCTCTTGATTTCCGTCTGGACGCCGTGTTCGGCGCTGTCTTCGGCGATCTTGATCGCCTCGGCAAGGACCTTGTGTCCCACCTCTTCCAGCGCCGGGTCCTCCTCCGCGGGAAGGGGCAGCGGGGCATCGGACAGCAGCCACGGTGTGGGCCCCCAAGACGGTGTGACGACAACGTGGACGAGCGTAAGCGGCTCCTCACGCATCCTCGCCTCGTGCGCCGCCCACCGAACAGCGCTTTTTGACGACGACGACCCATCGACACCCACCAGGATGCCCAGATCTGCTGCAGAGTTCGGCATTTCGCCATGTCCTCCGTGTGGTCTCAACTCGGGCAAGCGCCCTGATGTCGACGACGCTAACCTGCCGATCAGTCGTCAGCCAGAGGATTTGGTCCCTAGTCGACGAGCCGTTCGGCTCCCGGTCAGCTGACGCGTTCGCCGATCACCCGGTCACGACGCAGGGCGGCCAGCTCATCGCCGGACAGTCCGAGGCCGCTCAGAATCTCGTCGTTGTGTTGGCCGAGTGTCGGAGGTGCGAAGCGGTGGTGCCGTGCGGGACCGGGTGTGATGCGGAACGGCCAGCCGGGATAGCGGTGCCGGCCGGTGATCGGACGCTGGTAATCCTCGTAATATCCGCGGGCGTCAAGCTGCGGCACGTCATACATCCCCTCGGGTTTGATGACCTCCTCCGCGGGCATATCGCGTTCCTGAAGGGCCGCAACGATATTGGCGGGCGACTGGGTTTTCGTCCAGGCGGCGACGACCTGGTCGAATGCGTCATGGGCGACGGCGCGGCGATCGCCCGTCGCGAAGCGTTCATCCTCGAGAAGCCCAGGGCGACCCATTGCGTCGACGAGCTGAGACCAGTCGTAGTCGTCGCGCACCGACAGCGCCACCCAGACATCGTCGGCGGCGGTCGGGTAGACGCCCTGGCAAGAGCCACGCTGCCGGTTGCCGTCGCGCGGCCGGACGATCGAGTTCATCGAATACTCGATCACCGGCTCGGCGGTGACGGCGGCGGCGACCTCGATCTGCGCGACCTCGATCAGCCGGCCTTCGCCGGTGCGGCGCCGGTGTTCGAGCGCGGCGAGCAACGCGGCGCCCGCGTGTACCCCGACGATCGGATCGGCGGGCCCCTGCACGTTGCACGGCGGACCGTCGGCGTAGCCGGTCGCCGCCGACATCCCCGAGACCTGTTCGATGTTCAGCGCCCAACCCACGTAGTCCCGCCACGGGCCGTCGAGGCCGAATCCCGGCATGCGGACCATGATTACGTCTGGGCGCAGCGCCGCCAGCGACGGGTAATCCAACCCGAACTGCTCCACCACCCGCGGGGAAAAGTTCTCCACGACGACGTCCGCCTGCGCGGCGAGCCGTCGCGCGAGTTCGCGGCCGATCTGCGAGGTCAGGTCCAGGGTGATATCTCGCTTGTTCAGGTTGGTGGCCTGCCACAGCGCACCGCGCTCGTACCAGTCGTCGCCCTCGTGCGGAAATGCCCCGGAGTAGCGGAAACCGTCGGGTCGCTGAATCGACTCGACTTTGACGACGTCCGCGCCGAACGCGCCGAGGTAGCAGGTGAGGTATCCGCCCGCCCAAAAAGTGGTCAGATCAAGGACTTTCAACCCGGCAAACGGCAGGGACGGATCGGTTGTCCCGGCGGCCGGCCAGACCTCTCGGGGTTGTGCACTGGCCGGTATCGCAGGTGGCTTCGAAAGCCGAAACGCCGGGCCCGGCCGCCGAAAAGACCAGCCCTCTCCCCCGGCATCGACAAAGAATTCCCGCTTGACCCATTGCGGACATTCCAGCACGGTAGCGCCGTCAGCCACCGGCGCCGCCGGAATCCGCAGTGCCTGACTGAGTTCGACGATCTCGGTGACCGTCCGCTCGCTCAGCCAGGGCTGCGCGGCCGCGAAGAAC
>DASQSQ010000336.1:0-4258 GCA_035642315.1 Mycobacterium sp. | reverse complement strand
TGTGCTGCCCTCGCGCAAAGAGGGCTGGGGCCTGGCGGTCATCGAGGCTGCTCAGCACGCGGTGCCCACGATCGGCTACCGATCTTCCGGTGGGTTGGCCGACTCGATCATCGACGGGGTGACCGGTGTGCTGGTCGACAGTCGCGCCGAGTTGGTGAATCGGCTGCAGCAGCTACTGACCGATCCGGTGCAGCGCGATCAACTCGGCGCCAAGGCGCAAGCGCGCAGCGCCGAATTCTCCTGGCGGCAAAGCGCTGACGCGATGCGTACCGTGTTGGAGTCGGTGTTAACCGGTGACCGAGTCAGCGGAATGGTCTGAGTCTGTCCGACGAGAAATCGTCATCCCGATGGCTCCACCGATCAGCATCGCCAACCACGCCAAGTGTGCTATCACCGCGAGCAACCGGCGGTCACCCGGCGCACCAGTGGCCGCGCCGCCGACCCGGTACAGCGTCAGATCCCGCCCGCGATAGGTCACCGGCAGGCGCTCTAATGTCGTTGCGGCGGAACCCATATCGCCGGGAGTGCCCTCCTCGACCACCAGCCATCCCACGCCGGCGCGGCGAACTGCGGTCGGATCGGCGCCCGCCAACAGCAGCCGCTGCACCTCGTGTGCCCGGTTTCCCTCACCCGGAACCGTCACACCCGAAATGATCAGGTCGCCGGTGATCAGCACATTGGCGCGCACCCAGCGCGGCAGCGGGTCGAGCACCGGCGCCGGTCCGGACCAGGCGAAGCGCCGCATGGTGTCGGCCGGCAGCACCACGACCGGCTCGGGATCACCGTTGATCAACGACGCGACGGTTGCCCAGTCGCTCGGGTAATGCACCGACTCAACCTTTCCGCCGACGCCCCAGGCCAAATCCGGAAGGCAAAGCAGCAGCGCGGCGCAGCACACCAGCGCGGTCACCGCGGGCCGCAACCAACGCCGCAACGCCCACACCGTGCCCGCACCCGCCAGCGCGTATCCAGGCATGGCCAACGCCACCCATTTCTGCCCGTCGCGCAATACGCCCAAGCCGGGCACGGCCTCGACCACCGCGTGCAGCACGGCCAACCCCGGCCCGGTGGCCAGCGCGGCAGGTATCAGCACGGACGCCGCTGCCAGCAACAGCAACGGCAGCGCCGCCCGTCGGCGCATCAGTGTCGGCAGCCCGATGGCCACCACAACAAGCAGCACCCCGGCCGACACGATTGCGAAAAGCGTTGCCCGCGAAGGCAGTACGGCCTCACTATTCCAGATTCCACCGAGGCTGGCCAGACTGCCCAGCCTGCCCAGTCCCGGCTCGCCGCGGGCGGCGAACGCGGCAACGTCCGGCGTCGGCGTCCAGATGCCGTCGGCCGATGACAAGCCCATCGCCGCAGCCGTCAACCATGGCAGCGCCGCCACCACGGCATAGGCCAGCGTGACGGTGGCGCACAGCCAACGCGGGCGGCCTGTCCCCGGGGCAGCGACGCAGACCAAGCCGATCGTTGCGGCGAAGATCAACCCGGTCGGGGTCAACCCCGCCAGCGCGATCCAGAATGCCAACCCGAAAAGACCCGTCGACCCCGACCGCAGTGTCAGCATCGTCGTCGCCACCCAGGGCAGGCAGCCGTAGCCGAGCAGCAGGCTCCAGTGGCCCTGCAGCAGCCGCTCACCGACATACGGATTCCAGATGGCCAGCGTGATCGCGACAAACTGGCCGCCGGCGCCGGCTTCCGGAACAACCACGGCGACCAATCTGGACGCGCCCCAGCCGGCCAGCCACAGGCCCGCGACCAACAATGCCTTCACCACGATGCCGCCATCGATGGCGTGCGAGGCCAACGCGATGGCGAAATCCTGCGGCGTCGCCCGCGGGGCCGCCACCAGCCCGAGGGCACTATCGGATAGATACGACCGCGGTGTGGATACCGCGTCGCGCAACAGCAAGTACCCAGGGCTGATCAACGGCGCAACCACCAGCAGCGCCAACGCCAGTGCGTACCCGGGACGGGACCACTGCAGAACCCGGTGCGGTACTGGCCTCACGCGGCTCGACTGAATCTGATGGCCGGGCTTCTGCTCAGCCGTTCCGGCTGCATCGTCGCCCGGCTAGGACTGGTCGGGCGGGCCCGACGTCGGCGGACCCGCGCCGGGTGACCCAGACTCCCGGTGCAGGTCTTTGGGCGGTGTTGGCAGTTTCTCGGTCTCGGCCTCGGCACCGGGTACGCGCTCGGGCGGCGGCTCGCCGCGGCCGAAGAAGCCGTGATCGGCAGTGTCCAGGCCCGGATCGAGCAGCGCCGCCTCGGTCCGCAAACTGAACGAGCCCAGCAGCAGCCCGCCGATCAGCGCGATCGCACCGGCCGCGGTGAAGCTGATCGGCAGCACCCGTGACCACAGCGCCAACCGGTCGCGCTCGTTACGTGCGGCGTTCACCTGCGATTCGACGGTGTCCTCGTTGGAGGTGACCTTGTACTCGACCATGGTCATCTCTGGCTTCAACGGGTCGCGGGCGAAGTAGTGATTGGCGTGATCATCTTCTTTGACGATGGTCCCCGACTCCGGGTCCACCCAGAACGTCCGCTGCGCGGCGTAGTAGCGGGTCATGGTGATCTTCTCGTCCGGATCGCCCTGCGCGCCCCACATCGCCGCGGACGCGGTCACCTTGCTGTCCTCGTCGTTGGCGTACAGCGACGGGTACTTGATCGGCTCGGCCAACTTGCCGTCGGCGTCGTAGCCGACATCCTGGGTGAACTTGTAGGTGGTCAGACCGTTCACGTCTTCTTCGCCGGTGTAGTTGGCGTCGAACGCTTTCTGCGCGATCGGGTCGAAATAGGGGTACGTCCGCTTCTCGGTGTGGAACGGGAATCGGTAGGACAGTCCGTCGTGTGGCAACGCGATGTTGGTGGCCGGGTTGTCGTCGTTGAAGCCGCGCGGTTTCTGGACGGCGCCGCCGGGATGGGTGTCATCGGAAACCGCCATGGCCGTTTTCCGGTTGAGGGTGACGGTGTCGACGAGTGCGAGCAGCAGACCGGTGTCCTTCTGCTTGTCGGCACGCCGAACTGAGCTACCGACCTGAAGCGTGACGACATCGGCGTTGGCCGGGGATTCGACGTCGACCTGTTGCTGGGATACCAGCGGCACGTTTTTATTGACCACGAGCTTTTGACTGTTCATCGACGCGGGGTCGAGGGCGGTCCCGGTGCCGTCACTGATCAACGTCGCATTCAGATCGAGCGGGATCTTGGTGATCCTGCTGCTGGTGTACGTCCACAGCAGCAGCGCGGCGACGAGCAAGGCGGCTCCGAGTCCCATGATCCCGCACGCGGCCATCCGCAACATGACTGCTCGGTTCACGTTGCGTGACCTCCTCGTCTCATTCGGTTCGGGACCACTCAACCCGTCCGATCGCCCCGACCCGGGGGCCAGCGAAGCAAAACTCGTTCGACCCTAACAGCAATATTTAAGGTCGCGATTTAGGTCCGCAAGGTGGGCAAACGGGGTGTACCCGATTTGTCCGGTTACCCCCACGGGCACACTGTTTGCATGGGTCAGCCCCAGCAGGTGGGAGGAATTCGCAGCTTCCTGCCCGCGGTGGAAGGAATGCGGGCATGCGCGGCGATCGGCGTCGTCATCACCCACGTCGCATTCCAGACCGGGCATTCGGTGGGAGTCGACGGTCGGCTGTTCGGTCGGTTCGATCTAGCGGTCGCGGTGTTCTTCGCGTTGTCGGGGTTTCTGTTGTGGCGGGGGCATGCTGCGGCGGCCCGCGGCCTGGGATCGCGCCCGTCGACCGGTCATTACCTGCGATCGCGGGTGGTGCGCATCATGCCGGCGTACCTGGTCGCCGTCGTCGTGATCCTGACCCTGCTGCCGGACGCCGATCACCCGAACCTCACGGTGTGGCTGGCGAATCTTTCGCTTACCCAGGTGTACGTGCCGCTGACGTTGACGCACGGGCTGACCCAGATGTGGAGCCTGTCGGTAGAGGTCACCTTCTATCTGGCGCTGCCGATCCTTGCGCTGCTGGCCGCCCGGCTGCCGGTTGGCGCCCGGGTGCCGGCGATCGCCATCCTCGGGGTCGCCAGCTGGTTTTGGGGCTGGATTCCTTTCGCCGCCCCGGCCGGGGTCAATCCGCTTAACTGGCCGCCCGCATTCTTCTCCTGGTTCGCCGCGGGCATGCTGCTCGCCGAGTGGGTGCACAGCCCAATCGGGTGGCCGCATCGGCTCGCACGACGTCGGGTGCTGATGGGTGTCGTCGTGGTGGTGGCGTATCTGGTGGCTGCGTCACCG
>DASQSQ010000335.1:0-2781 GCA_035642315.1 Mycobacterium sp. | reverse complement strand
TGCCATCGTGTGGTCACTGATCTCCGGTCCAGCCAGCATCCGGCGACTTCATAGTCTTCTCAACACATTGCAAGGCCTGAAGACCGATGCGCCTTGAGGTACCAGCCAGAACCCCCAGCCCGCCGCGATCTTTGGGCGTTGGCGCTCACGCGTACTGTTGCGGCATATGACGGCCCCGTTGATCTTCTACAAGCCGTGCTCCATCGGGGATACGTACTTCCGCGAATGCCTGACGTGCGGTGCCCCGCTTGAGGTATATGCCGGTACCGATCGGGCACCGGCCGGAGGGTTGGGACCGAGGTTCCAGTACACGGTGAAGGGACCACCCAGGCGGGGGTTGGCGTCGATGATGCGGCCCGTCCCACCGCCGCCATAGGGCATGTCAGCATCCCATTGGATGCGCTGGAATGACGGTGGCATCGACGGCGTGCACCGAGCTTGCACCTGGTTGTAGACGCCGGCCACGATCTGGTCGAGATTGCTCGTATCAGCGTCAGCCTGCGCCAGGGGGGCGCAGGCGATACCCGCGGCGAGAGCGGCGGCGACTACGATCGACTTTTTCATTTCATCCGACCCCCTGGCAGTAGATTTGCTGTGCCACCCCGCTCCCGAGCCGCCCAATGCAGAGCAGCCACTAGGAGACTCCTGAATAAGTGGGTCTTTGGGGCGGGGCGCCTCAAGGCGCTCGTTGGCGCGAGTGAAGTCAGACCTTGGGTCGACATGGAGGTCGCCCCACCGTGGTTAAGCGTTGCAGTCGGATGTTGGTGGATGCAAGCTTTGCGGCGGGTGTTGTTAGGCGATAACCCAATTCGCACCCTGGTGGGCTAGGCCCAGCCTGACGAGCCTGCCCAGGTTGAGGGCGGCGGCTCGGTGATGAAGCCAGTGATCATTCTTGCCGACGCCGCGGTAACGCAGTTTGCGGTTGCCGCGAGTCAGCCAGGCGATGGTGCGTTCGACCATGGGCCGGTGCTGGCGGTATTCGGCCAGCCAATCCGGATCGCGGGCGGCCTGGCGGGCTGCGCGCTGGCGCACATCGTGGGGACCGATCCGCAGGGTCTTACCCGTGCGGCTACGCGTGCAGCGTGCCCGCAGCGGGCAGCCAGTGCAGGCCACGCCGAAGACAGCATTTCCGGTGCGAGTGATCTTTCGGGTCAATCCGTGAGGGCAAGTCGCGGTGCGGTTGTCGTGGTCGACGGTGAAGTCGTCCACGGTGAACCCGCCCGACAATCCCCTGGACACCGGTGCGGGCTTGACCCGATCGATATGGCCACGTTCGGCCAGATCAGCGCGGAAATCCCCGGTGCCGTAAGCGGAATCGGCCAACACCGTCACCGGCTCGGCCTCCCCGCTGAGCAACTGCAGTCCCACTGCCGCTTCGTGGTTGTCGACACCGGTGGCCTTGGTCAGTGCGCAGTCGGTGATGATCCCGGTGTCGGGCTCGACGGCCACATGCGCCTTGAACCCGTCCTGGCGACGAGACACGCTCTTGTGCACATGCCGGGTGTCGGGGTCGACGGTAGAAATCACCCGATCCGGGGCGACCTGCTCGGCGATGCGCCAGCGCCCGTCGGTGCCATCGGAGCCCTCGACGGGTTCCACGTCCTGGCCGGCCACCAGCGCCAGCAGCGCCACCGCCTCGGCGGGCCGCGGGCCCAGCTCCTGCTCGGGGAGATAACCCAGCACCCGGTGCGCATCGCTGACCAAGGCGTCCACCAACTGCGCGCGGGCCTCGGCGTCGTCCCAGGCGATCGCCGGTTTACCCGGGTCGTCGTAGTCATGGGCGCGGCAGTGTTCGGCGATCACCTCACCCGCACCGGGCACCTCGCGGCGCACCCGCCGAATCGCGCCGATCAGCTGGATCACCGTGTCCTGGGTGGCCACCGCATCATCGAGCACCGCCGAATCCAACGCCCGCCGTGTCTTACCGGTCAATGCCCCGGTCTGGGCGACCACTTCGCGCACCGCCTCAAAGATTCGGTCCGGCCGATCGGAATTGGCCAACCGCCGCCGCCACACCGTCAACGTCGTAGCATGAAACGCCCCCGCCGCGATCGGCAACCCGCAAGCCGCCTTCCACCGCAGATCAAACAGCACCGCATCCACGGTTTCGCTATCGGACAGACCCCGCAAGGCCTGCAACGTGATCACACCGGCCATCACATCCGCGGGAACACTAGGCCGGCCCCTACCTGTCGGGAACAGATCGGCGAACATCGCATCCGGGAACAGTTCTCGCCGATGCGCCGCCAGAAACGCAAAAACACTGCCCGCCTTGAGAAGATGACCCGCTACTGACTCCGCATCCAACAACTCACGCTGATCATCCGATCGACCCTGCACACCAAAATCATCGCTAACAATCAGCGCAAACCAGCCGACCGCCGCGCCGGATTATTCAGGAGTCTCCTAGCGGGATTTCCGCGGCTGCCACACCACCAGGGCGGTGCTCTTGGGTACCACCGCGACATCGCGGCGCTGGGTGGCGCGCAGCATCGCTATTTCCTCGGCCATTTCGTGCAGCCGCGACCGCAGTGCCTCGACCTGATTGGTCAGTTCGATGACGCGCTTGATGCCGGCGAGGTTGACCCCCTCGTCCTGGGACAGCCGCTGCACCTCGCGCAGCAGATCCACGTCGTGCTGCGAATAACGGCGCCCGCCACCGGAAGTGCGGCGCGGGGTGACCAGCCCGAGGCGATCGTAGGTGCGCAAGGTCTGCGCATGCATGCCGGCTAGTTCGGCGGCCACCGAAATCAAGAAGGTCCGGGATTCCCGTTCCTTGGG
>DASQSQ010000334.1:0-7022 GCA_035642315.1 Mycobacterium sp. | reverse complement strand
CCGGCGGGGTGGTGGTGACAGCGAGCGCCTTCTCGACGGAGGCTTTGTCGCTGATCGGTGCGTCGAACTGGATGATGATCGGCGCCGCGACCCCGACCGTCTGGCCGTCGGCCAGCTGGAATCCGCCGCCGATCTTCTTGGTGGGAAACACGGTGGTGAACTTGCCGGTGACCGAAATCGCCTTGCCGTCGTGGCCGACGGCCGAACCACCCCAGGTGTAGGTGCCGTCGTAGCCCAGCGGCTCGGTGATCGTGTAGACGGTGCGGTCCTGGTTGAACGCTCCCGCGACGACCTTGCCCGACGAACTCGTCAACGCCACCTTCTGGAACCAGCCGTCGCCGACCTGAACGCTTACCGGCGCAGTCGGGACCACGTCAGAGGCAGCATCGGCCGGCTCGAATTTCAGATGCGGCGCCGGGGCTTCTTTCTTCTGGGATTGCTTGGCCACAGTGCCCGCGCAAGCGGCCAACACGTTGGGCGCGAACACACCGAGCCCGAGGGCCGCCAAAGCCAGCCGCCGGTTAATCGGCGGCGGCGCGCTGGATGTGCTCACGACACATAAAGATACCGGGAGAACGACTCCCGCCCCGCCACGACAAGTCGTCGACGGGGTGCTCTTGCACGAATTTAACCGCTACAGCCTGCACCCGAGCAGGACGGGTTCGGGTTTCAGTGTGATGCCAAACACGTCACGGACTCCGTCACGGACGGTGCGGGCCAGCGTTATGACGTCCTCGGCGCTGGCCCAGCCGCGGTTTGTCAGGGCCAGCGCGTGCTTGGTGGACAGCCGGCATGGGGCCCGCTCGTCGTCCGGATAGCCTTTGCCAAAGCCCGCCCGCTCCACCAGCCAGCCGGCGGCCAGCTTGACGCCGGCCGGTGCCGGGTAGTGCGGCATCGGCTCGTCGATCTCAGTGGCCAGCCGCTCGTAGACCTCGGGTGCGACCACAGGGTTGGTGAAGAACGAACCCACACTCCAGGTGTCGTGGTCGGCCGCGTCGAGCACCATGCCCTTGCGAGCGCGCAGCGCCAGCACCGCCTCGCGGACGGCTTGCGGGTCTGCGCGCTCGCCGCCGGTCGCGTTGAGCGCAGCCGCCAGCTCGCCGTAGCGCAATGGCGCGCTGCGGCCCGATTCATCCAGCGCGAACTCCACTTCCAGTACCACAGAAGGGATCTCGAGGCCGTCGGCTCGCCTCAACACGCTGGTGCGGTAACCGAAGCCGAGCTCGCCACCCGGTACCCAGTGCACTGCGCCGCTGCACCGGTCCAGCACCCGGACCCGAGTGATGGTGTCGGACACTTCGGCGCCATAGGCTCCGACGTTCTGCACCGGCGTCGCCCCGGCCGAGCCGGGGATGCCGGATAGGCATTCCAGCCCACCCAGACCGTGCTCGATAGCCGCGACCACCACGTCGTCCCACACCGCGCCGGCCTCTGCCCGCACGATGTTGCCGTCAACGCTGATGTTGTCGGCGGCCAACCGCACCACGGTCAGGTCGGTCAGCGTTTCGGCGATCACCAGATTCGAGCCGCCGGCCAACACCAGCAGCGGCCCGCACCCCTCGCCGTCGAGCTGGCGCAGCGTGGTGACCACCTGCTCGGTGCTGGTGCAGGTGATGACTCGCCGGGCGACCGGGCCGACCCGCAGCGTGGTCAGCGGGGCAAGCGACACCGCCTCGTCGACGCGCGCGGCCGCGAAAGGTGTTCCCACCACGGCTCGTAACGGTAGCCTGACCTGCTATGCCGCGTTCGTTCGACATGTCCACCGACTACGGGGTCGGCGTCGAAGAGGTTCTCCGGGCATTCAGCGACGAGGAGTATTGGCTGGCCCGACTCGCCGATTCCGGCGCTGACGACACCACGCTGGACTCGATAGATATCGGTGGTCCATCTGGAAATGACGGCAGCATCGACGTGATCACCACGCAGGTGCTGCGCAGTGCTCGGCTGCCGGGCGTGATCACCCAATTCCACCGCGGCGACCTGCGGATCCGCCGCGAGGAGCAATGGGAGCCGATCACCAACGGCTCAGCGACCGCGAACGTCACGGGCTCGATCCTGGACGCGCCGGCGTCAATGACCGGCACCGCGGTCCTGCAGCCGGTCGCGGAAACGGGCGGCGCCCGGCTGAAGCTCCGGGCCACCATCGAGGTGCGCATCCCGCTGGTCGGCGGCAAGTTGGAGAACTTCATCGGCAACCAACTCGTCGAGTTGCTGATCGCCGAGCAGCGCTTCACCACCACGTGGATCGGCGAAACCGCCTAATCGCCTGGGGTTCAGGCGCCTTCGGCAGATTTGATGCCACCCTTGAGCAGTTCGCCGATCACCCTGTGCAGCACCGCTGACAACAGCCAATGAGAACCGGGGATCGTGGGTGTCGACCGCAAGTGCCAGCTGACCGTGGTTCCGGTTCCTGCTTCGCGCAACTCGACCGTGCCGACGTGATCCCGGACCGGCGCACCGGAGAGCATCTTGTACGCGTAGCGGCTGGGCCGCTGGTAATCGATGATCTCTTCGACGATCGGGGGTCCGACCGCCTCGATGCGCCGGATCGCACCGACACCGTTTGGTGCAGGGGTGCCTTCGCGGTCCAGCGTGCTGCGACGAACCGCCCACACGTAGTCCGCGATCCCGCGATGGTTGGTGATGGCGTCGAACACCGTCTCGATCGGCGCCGTCGTGGTCCGGGTCAGGGTGAACTCGATCATCGGGCAATTCTGGCATCAGTGGCGGCCCACCTGATCCGCCGGGCGTAGTGCTCCGTTCGGGGATGCCATCGCCAGCTACCCGCCCCTAGGCTGCATGGGGCCGACCCGCTGCGCCCGGCTTCGCCGCGCTTGCGATCGCCCCTAGGCTGCATGGGGCCGACCCGCTGCGCCCGGCTTCGCCGCGCTTGCGATCGCCCCTAGGCTGGCGGTCATGCGGATCGCGGTGGCACAGATCCTCAGCGGCACCGACCCCGGCGACAACCTGCAGCTGGTGCGGGACTACACCGGGCGGGCCGCCGCGGCCGGCGCACGGTTGGTGGTGTTCCCGGAAGCGACCATGTGCCGGTTCGGGGTTCCGCTGGCGCCGATCGCCGAGCCGGTCGACGGGCCGTGGACCGACGGTGTGCGCCGGATCGCGGCCGACGCGGGCATCACAGTGATCGTGGGCATGTTCACACCGGCCGACGAGGGGCGAGTCTTCAACACGCTGCTTGCAGTGGGCCCCGCCGTTGACGCGCATTACGACAAGATCCACCTCTACGACGCGTTCGGGTTCACCGAGTCGCGCACCGTCGCGCCGGGGCGGGAGCCGGTGGTGATCGACGTCGACGGCGTCGGCGTGGGGTTGACCACCTGCTACGACCTCCGCTTCCCAGAGCTGTTCACCGCGCTGGCGCGCCGCGGCGCCCAGCTGATCGTGGTCAGCGCGTCGTGGGCGGCCGGACGCGGAAAGCTCGAGCAGTGGACGTTGCTGGCCCGGGCCCGGGCGCTGGACTGCACCAGCTATATCGTCGCGGCCGGTCAGGCCGACCCCGGCGAGCCGCTGGCCTCCAGCGCGCCGACCGGCGTGGGCGGCAGCCTGGTGGTTTCGCCGTTCGGCGACGTGGTGGCCTCGGCCGGATCCGACCCGCAGTTGCTGGTCAGCGATCTCGACCTCGAGCAGGTGACGAAGGCCCGCGACACTATTGCGGTGCTGCGCAACCACTCAGCGTGCACTAATCCTGATAAGGCAGAATCGCCCGGGTGACGAATCCGCAGGGCCCCGCGCCACAGGACCCGTCGGTATGGGCTCGTCCAGGCCACCCGAGCGCGCCTACCCAACCGGCGCCGCAGGCCGAGCATGCCCAGCAAGCCCCGGCCCAGCCGCCGCAGCAAACCCTCCCGCCGCCCACCCTGGAATTCCCGGCTGCGTCGCCGTACGGTCAGCCGCCCTCGCAGGACCCACCAGCTGCCGTGACAACGAAACGACGCCGCTTCATCGGCGACCCCGTGTCGATCATCCTGATTCTGGTCATCGTGGCCGCGTTGGCCGTCGCCGGCGTGATCGCAGGCGAGCTGTATGCCCGCAACCTTGCCGATCACGTGGTGGCCGCGGCCACCGAATGCGTGGTGCAGGACCAGGCCAGCGTGTCGTTCGGTCCGAGCCCGTTTCTGCTGCAGCACATCACCGGCCACTACCGCGACATCTCCATCCACACCGCGGGAAACCAGATCCGTAGCGCCAAAGGCATGAAGGCCGACATCAACATCAACGACGTCGACCTGCATGGCAGCGGCGACTCGAAGGGCACCATTGGCGAGCTGGATGCCACCATCACCTGGACGTCGGACGGAATCAAGGAAACCGCGCAGAGTTTTCTTCCGTTTATCGGCAGCTTGGTCAACAATGTCACCTCCGACCCCAGTGCCGGCAGCGTCGAACTCAGCGGGGTCCTTGGCACCGTCACCGTGAAGCCGGCGGTCGCGAACGGCGGGTTGTCATTGCAGGTCCTCAAGGTCACCGCCTTGGGCGCCACGCTGCCGCGCGAAACCGCGCAAGCGGCGGTGGACACCTTTGCCGCGACGTTCAACAAGCAGTATCCGCTGGGTATTCACGCCGACAGCGTCCAGGTCACCAATGACGGTGTGGTGGCCCGCTTCTCGACGCGCAACGCCTCGATCCCGGCAGCCCAAAACGACCCCTGCTTCGCTCATGTTTAACTCGGACAGTCTCGGGTATAGGAAATCGCGCTGATGACGAACTCACGAGGGCCATCGGGCGGCGACCCGTCGGAGTGGGCTCGTCCGGCCAGGCCGGCCGGTCCCCCCAACCGGGGCGCGCCGCCACGCCGCCAGCCCCCGACGCCGCCGTCCCAAGAGCAGACTCGCCACATCCGCCAGCCCGGTCGCCCGCAGGATCCGGCCGTCCGCGACGTTCCGCGTCCGCAACAGCCGGGGCCACCGAATCGCCCGCCGCAACAACCGGTTCCGCCGCCAAACCATCCGGGTCCGCCGCAGAATCGGCCGCCGCAACAACCGGGTCTACCGCCTAATCCGCAGCCGCGCCAGCCCGTTCCCCCGCCCCCGCACGAGCACACCACGACCACCCGGATATCGACGCCGCCGCCGCTGCCGGACACACCGGTGACCGCCAAGCACGGCCGCTCCGTCAACCGGACGGCGATCCTGTTGATCCTGGCGATCGTGGTGCTACTCGTCCTCGCGACCGCGATCGGCGGCGAACTGTATGCCCGCCACGTCGCCAGCAGCGCGGTGGCCAAGGCAGTGTCGTGTGAGGTGCAGGACAGCGCGAGCGTGTCCTTCTCCCCCGCCCCGCCGGTGCTGTGGCAGTACCTCTCCAGCGACTACAGCGACATCTCCGTGCAGACCGCGGGCAACCAGGTTCGGTCGGCCAAGGGCATGAAGGTGAGCCTGGACATTCGCGACATTAAACTCAATAACACCAACAACTCTCAGGGCACGATCGGCTCGCTTAACGGCACCGTCACCTGGTCCGCCGATGGCATCAAGCAGTCGATCCAAGACGCCATCCCAGTGCTGGGCAAGTTCGTCAGCGGCAACGTCACCACCAACCCCGGCGACGGGACCGTCTCACTGAAGGGCACGTTCGAGAGCGCCACCGTCAAGCCGCAGATCGTCAACAACGGGCTGTCACTGCAACTGGTCAGCTTGACTGCGTTGGGCTCCAACATGTCAACGACGACGGTCCAAAAGGACTTGGACGACCTCACATCGAAAGCGACCCAGAACTATCCGCTGGGCATCCGCGCCGACAGTGTGAAGGTCACCAGCACGGGGGTTGAGGGCACGTTCTCGACCAGCAATGCCACCATCCCCACCGGCGGCAGCCAGGACCCCTGCTTCTCCAACCTCTAGCCCGCCTCCAGGCCGTCGAGAACCGCGCGGGTGCCCGACAGCCCCAACCGGGTGGCACCCGCGTCGAGCATCGCCAGCGCATCGGCGGCCGTGCGGATGCCGCCGCTGGCCTTGACCCCCAGTCGTCCGCCAACGGTGTCGGCCATCAGCGTCACCGCAGCCAGCGACGCCCCGCCGGCAGGATGAAAACCCGTGGAGGTCTTCACGAAATCCGCCTCGGCGTCCTCGGCGGCGCGGCAGACGTCGGCCAGGAGTTGCTCGTCGGCCAGCGTCAACAGTGCCGCCGACTCGACGATCACCTTCAGCACGGCGCCCGGCACGGCGGCCCGCACTGCCGCGATCTCGGACCGCACCGCGTCGACGTCACCGGCAAGCGCTGCTCCGACGTCGATGACCATGTCGATCTCAGCGGCACCGGCGGCCACGGCCAGCGCCGCCTCGCGAGCCTTCAACTCGGGCAGGTGCTTGCCCGACGGGAAACCCGCCACCGCGGCCACCCGCACCCCCGCGGAGTTCGCCTCGCGCACCATCGACGGTGAGACGCAGACCGCGTAGACGCCCAGCGCCGCGGCCTCGGCCGCGACCGCGGCCACCTCAGCGGCAGTTGCCTCGGGCTTGAGCAGGGTGTGGTCGACCAGGGCCGCCACTTGGGCGCGGGTCGGTTGGCCAGCCATCAGAAACGCTCTTCGGAACCGCCGGGATTGCATCCGGAGCCGACCATCGTGGTGTCGTCGACGACGGGCCGCCACGGCTCCAGGTTCCAGCTGGTCTTGCCGGGCTGCAGCACCTCGGCCAACTCCCAATGGCAGAGAAACTGCTCGCGCATGCCGGGGCTGCCGGCATCTGGCGCCAGCGCGAGCACCTCGGACCACGCCTCATCGGCGTCGGGTCCCACCGACCCCAGGGTCTTGGCGGCCGCACGCCCGGAGGGCGTCGGATAGACCCGTAGGCTTGGCAGCTGATTCCACTGCGTCCAACCGACGTGGTCGACGAACGGCGGCGGGTACGACGGCGCGCCCGCCCCCGCGGCACCCGGATCGGCGGACGCGGGCGAGGCGCCCGACAGCGCGACGATTGCGGTCGCCGCGACGGTCAGAGCTCGCATACTGCTATCGCGACTTGCCCTGAATCTCAAGGAGTTTCGGCCGAACATCGACCAGG
>DASQSQ010000333.1:0-2267 GCA_035642315.1 Mycobacterium sp. | reverse complement strand
TGATCGGGGCGAACATCGACACCAGGTCGACGTACTGGTGCGACTCTTTGTACTGGCGATTCTGACCGACCTGCGCGGAGATCGCGACCATCGGCGTGCTGTTGGTAGTGGCGTCGGCGACGCCGAGCTGCATGTTGATGGCGCCGGGGCCAAGGGTGGCCGAGACCACCGCCGCGCGTCCGGTGACCCGCCCGTACATCTCGGCCATGAACGACGCGGCCTGCTCGTGCCTGGTCAGCACGTAGCGGATATTGGACGACGCCAAGGCTTGTACGAAGCGGATGTTCTCCTCTCCCGGTAGCCCGAAGACGACCTCAACGCCCTCGTTCTCCAGGCATTTCACCATTAGTTGCGCAGCTGTACTCATCCATCACCTCCGCGGGCCAGGATAGTGGCAGGCTGGGCACCGGACGTTTTGCAAACCCACTCACTGGAAAGGATGTCAGCGTGTCCATCGCCACGATCAACCCGGCCACCGGTGAGACGGTCAAGACCTTCACCCCGGCAACAGACGATGAAGTCGAGGCGGCAATCGCCCGTGCCCACGAGCGGTTCCTCGACTACCGTCACTCCACCACGTTCGCGCAGCGCGCCGAGTGGGCGAACGCCACCGCCGACCTCTTGGAGAAGGAAGCCGACGAGGTCGGGGCGATGATGACCCTCGAAATGGGCAAGACCCTGAAATCGGCCAAGGGCGAAGCGATCAAGTGCGCCAAGGGTTTCCGCTACTACGCTGAGAACGCCGAGAAGCTGCTGGCCGACGAGCCCGCGGAGGCGTCGAAGGTCGGCGCGAAGCGCGCCTACACCCGCTACCAGCCGCTAGGTGTGGTGCTGGCCGTGATGCCGTGGAACTTCCCGCTGTGGCAGGCCGTCCGGTTCGCCGCCCCCGCGCTGATGGCAGGCAACGTCGGTCTGCTCAAACACGCCTCCAATGTGCCGCAGTCGGCGCTGTATCTGTCCGACGTCATCACCCGCGGCGGTTTCCCGGAGGGGTGTTTCCAGACGCTGCTGGTGTCGTCCAGCGCGGTCGAGGCCATCCTGCGCGATCCCCGGGTCAAGGCGGCCACCCTGACCGGGAGCGAACCCGCCGGTCAATCGGTCGCCGCCATCTGCGGCGACGAGATCAAGCCCACCGTGCTCGAGCTCGGTGGTAGCGACCCGTTCATCGTGATGCCGTCGGCCGACCTCGACGAGGCCGTCAAGACCGCGGTCACCGCGCGGGTGCAGAACAACGGGCAGTCCTGCATCGCCGCCAAGCGGTTCATCGTGCACACCGACATCTACGACGCGTTCGTCGACAAGTTCGTCGAGCGGATGCAAGCCCTCAAGGTCGGCGATCCAACCGACCCGGACACCGACGTGGGTCCGCTGGCCACCGAGTCGGGCCGCGACGAAATCGCCAAGCAGGTGGACGACGCCGTCGCCGCGGGTGCGAAGGTCCGCCTCGGCGGCAAGACGCCGGAGCAGCCGGGGTGGTTCTACCCGCCGACGGTGGTCACCGACATCACCAAGGACATGGCGCTCTACACCGAAGAGGTCTTTGGCCCGGTCGCCTCGATGTATCGCGCCTCGGGCATCGACGAGGCCATCGAGATCGCCAACGCCACCACCTTCGGGCTCGGGTCCAACGCCTGGACCAACGACGAAGCCGAGCAAGCGCGCTTCATCGATGACATCGAGGCGGGGCAGGTCTTCATCAACGGGATGACGGTGTCGTACCCCGAACTCGGGTTCGGCGGCGTCAAGCGGTCGGGCTATGGCCGCGAGCTCGCAGGCCTGGGCATCCGTGCGTTCTGCAACGCCAAGACCGTGTGGGTGGGCTAGACGGCTGCCAGTGCCTTCTCGTCCTCGTCGGCGAAGGTGTCCTCCAACTGCACCGGCGAGTAGTCGAGGTCGATCTCAGCGACCGGTCGCCCGCGGGCGCTGCTGATCGTGCCGAGCCGCCGCATCCCCTTGTCGGCGGCGTACCCCATGAACTCGTCGACCGAAAGGCCGAATGGCATCGGGTCGTAGAGGGAGAAGCCTTCTTCGATAAGGCGCAGCCCTAGCGGCATGAGCTCGTTCATGCGGTTTTCGAACACCGTCCAGTTGGCATCGTCGGCGGCCACGTGGCGCCGGCAGGTGAAGGTGCCCCACGCCATGTGGCGTCGCTCGTCGTCACCGATGCGCCGGATCAGTTCCTGCATCCCGGGCAGAATGCCGCGCTCCACACAGATCTTGTGCCAGCCGAAGTAACCGGTCAGCGCCAGCATGCCTTCGACCATGTG
>DASQSQ010000332.1:0-3585 GCA_035642315.1 Mycobacterium sp. | reverse complement strand
GCAGATGACGCGCCCGCGCCGGCCAAGCCGGCCGTCAAGGCGTACACCGTCAACTGGGACGCGATCGCTTCCTGCGAGTCGGGTGGCAACTGGGGTATCAGCACCGGTAACGGTTACTCCGGTGGTCTGCAGTTCACCCCGAGCACCTGGCGGGCCAACGGTGGCTCGGGATCCGCGAGCGGCGCGAGCCGTGACGAGCAGATCCGGGTGGCCGAGAACGTGCTGCACACGCAGGGCATCGGCGCGTGGCCGGTCTGCGGCCGCCGCGGCTGATCAACGCAAACACACTGACGGCGGTGGCCGGGCTGTAGCCCGCCACCGCCGTCAGGCGTCTCTACAACTACAGGTCGAACACCAGCAAGGTGCTGGTAGCGGTCGCCACGACTGCGCCTGAGCCGTCAGTGATAACTCCTTCGGTGAAGCCCACCCTGGACCCGGCTTTCACCACCGTCCCGGTGGCGGTCAGCGGGCCGTTATCCAGCCGCACCGCCTTGAGGTAATTCACCTTGATCTCGATCGAGGTGTATCCCTTACCGGCGGGAAGCGTGCTGTGCAGCGCCAACCCGGCGACCGAATCCAGCAGCGTGCAGACCAGGCCGCCGTGCACGGCGCCGTTCGGGTTGTACACCGACCCGTCCGGTCGGCAGGTGAACACGACCTTGCCGGGCTCGACGTCGACGAGTTCGAATTGCATGAGCGCGGCCATCGGGGGTGGCGGAAGCTCGCCGGCGATCATCGCCTTGAGATAGTCGATTCCGGCCATGGCCAGGCCGCGCGCAACACCGGGGCCGGGTTCGTGCCAGCTCACTGTGCGCGAGCGCTGCGGCCCCCAGAGGTCGCTTTCGGTGTCCTTGTCGGCGATGGTCATGGTGCCCTTTCTGGTCGCTGCTTGGCCCCTGCCCGGTGGTAGTGGTCGCGGTCCGGGTCGCCCGGACGGACCGCATGGTCACGCCCCCAGGCGAGCAACGCATCCAGCACCGGCAACAGCGCGCGGCCCGAATCGGTGAGCTGGTAGTCATACCGCGGCGGCGCCGCCTGGTAGGCACGCCGCTGGATCACGCCGGCCTCGTCCAGCGCCTTGAGCCGGGCCGCCACTCGGTCCCTGGGCGCGCCGGTGCCTCGAACGATGTCCTCGAAGCGGCTGTTACCCATCGTCAGCTCGCGCACGATCAGCAAGGCCCACCGCTCGCCGACCAATTCGAGGGCGGCGGCGATAGCACAGGGCCGGCCCGGCAGGTCGGCCAGCATCACACCCGGCATGCAGATCAGCATGTCAGCTTGAAGTTTGAAAATCAAACTTACTGGGCGCCGTGCAGCGCACATCACACCGTGCCCCGCGCTGTGTTACCAACGACTCGTGACCGCAACGCCATTCGACAACCTCGACCACTATCTGGCACTGCCACGTGTCTCCGGCCTGGCAGTGTCGGCGGACGGGTCGCGGGTGGTAACCACGGTGGCCGAACTCAACGACACGGGCACCGAGTACATCAGCGCCATATGGGAAGTCGATCCCACCGGCGAAAGACCCGCCCGCCGACTGGCCCGTGGCGGCAACGGTGAGTCCGCACCGGCGTTCACCGTCGACGGCGACCTGCTGTTCGTCTCCTCGAGGGCAAGCACCGATGACGCCGACGACACCGACAAACCACCGGCGTCGTTATGGCGACTGCCCGCCGCCGGCGGGCAGGCCACCGAAGTGCTCAGCATGCCCGGTGGCATCGACCTGGTGCGCACCGCCCGCGGCGCAGACGCCGTCATCGTTGGCGCGCCACTGTTGCCGGCGGCGCTCGACGTCGACGACGACCGGCGGCTGCGCGATCTACGCAAGACATCGAAGGTGAACGCGATCCTGCACTCGGGATATCCAGTGCGCTTCTGGAACAACGACATTGGACCGGACGAACCTCATTTACTCGATGCGATCGGGCGGCGTGATCTGACGCCACAGCCCGGTGGGGCGCTGCGTGAAGCCGGATTCGACACAACCCAATTCGATATCAGCGCCGACGGCCGATTCTTGGTGACGACCTGGCGGATCACCGGACCCGGACCCACCGAGCGCACGGTGTTGCTGCGGGTCGACCTGGTCTCCGGGGAACACCGGGTGGTCGCCGACGACCCGGGTGCCGACCTTGCCCAGCCCGCGATCTCGCCGGACGGGTCGGCGGTCGCGTTCACCCGAGAGACGATCACTACTCCAGACCATGCTCCTCGAATGACGTTGCAATACTTGCGATTCGGAGACCAACCGCGGTCGGTGGCGCAAGCATGGGATCGCCGCCCGACCTCGCTGACCTGGTCGAGCGACGGCGCCTCGCTGGTCGTTACGGCCGATCAGGGCGGTCGGGCGCCGGTGTTCCTGATCGAGCTGTCGACATCGACGGTTACGCAGCTGGTCGACGATGACTTCGCCTACACAGATGTCGTCGCCGCGCCGGGCGGACTGCTGTACGCGTTGCGCAGTTCGTATGCGGCACCGCCGCATCCGGTGCGAGTCGATCCAGGTGGCGCTGTCACCGCGCTGCCATGCATCGACTTCCCAACGCTGCCAGGAACATTGACCGAAGTCACCGCGAATGCCGCGGACGCGACCGAGGTGCGGTCGTGGTTGGTGCTGCCGGAAGATTCAGTGCCCGCCCCGCTGATGTTGTGGATCCACGGTGGCCCGCTGGGCAGTTGGAACAGCTGGTCGTGGCGGTGGAACCCGTGGCTGCTGGCCGCCAATGGCTACGCGGTGCTTTTGCCGGATCCGGCGCTGTCGACGGGCTACGGACAGGAGTTCATCCAGCGCGGTTGGGGAGCCTGGGGCGGGCCGCCGTTCGACGATTTGATGGCCGCCGTCGATGCGGCGTGTGCGCACCCGCGCATCGATGCGACCCGGGTCGCCGCGATGGGCGGCTCGTTCGGCGGCTACATGGCCAACTGGGTGGCCGGCCACACCGACCGATTCGCCGCGATCGTGACCCACGCCAGCCTGTGGGCGCTGGACCAATTCAGCCCGACGACCGATCACGCCTACTACTGGCACCGCGAGATGACGCCGCAGATGACCGCTGCCAATTCACCGCATCATTTCGTCGACCGGATCGCGACCCCGATGCTGGTGATCCACGGCGACAAGGATTACCGCGTGCCGATCGGCGAGGGCCTGCGGCTCTGGTACGAGCTGCTTGCCAGATCGGCACTGCCGGCCGGCGAGGACGGCAGCAGTCCGCACCGATTTCTGTATTTCCCGTCAGAGGATCACTGGGTGGCCGCGCCGCAGCACTCGAAGATCTGGTACCAGGTGGTGACCGCCTTTCTGGCCGAGCATGTGCTGGGCGAGAGCGCCGAGTTGCCCGAGATGCTCGGAGTAGCGTCGCGCCTGTGACCGAGACGCGCGAATACGACATCGTCTTGTACGGGGCAACCGGCTTCGTTGGCAAGTTGACTGCCGAATACCTGGCACGCGCCGGCGGCAAGGCGCGGATTGCGCTGGCCGGCCGGTCGACCGAACGCCTGCTCGCGATCCGCGAAACGTTGGGCGAGTCCGCACAGTCGTGGCCGGTCCTGGTGGCGGATGCTTCCGAGCCGTCGACGCTG
>DASQSQ010000331.1:0-4011 GCA_035642315.1 Mycobacterium sp. | reverse complement strand
ACATCGGGTCGACTTCAGCACCGTCCGCTACGACTACCGCCCCGCCTCGTGCCGGTATCGGGCAGGAAGTTCGCGACGGCAACTTGGGGTTCGTTGTGACGTCCGTCGACGTGTCGAAAACCGCCCGCGACCCCAGTATTCAGTTCGAAATCGTGCCTAAACAAGGCGAATTCGTTAACGTGCACCTCACCGTGCGCAACGTCGGTGATCGGCCGCAGCGCTTCTTCGCGTATAACCAGACGCTGCAAATCGGCGCCAATCAGTTCAGCTCCAATAACGAAGCCACCATGTGGACGCAGGCAATGACGATAGAAATCAACCCAGGAAACAGCATTCAGGCCGTGGTGTCGTTTGACGTGCCGCCGGGCACCTCCAACGACGGGGTGCTCACGGTGCACGCCTCGGTCTCCTCAGGCGGCGCGAGGATCGGTTTGCGCCAGCCCGGGCGATAGTCAGCCCAGCGTCCCCGTGGCGTGCGGCGTCAAATGACGTAGGGCGCGATCAGAGTGGCAGCACCCAACACCACCAACCCGATCACGAATGCGACGATCGTAAAGCCCATCACCTGACGGACATTGAGTTTCGCGATCGCAAGCAAGGGCAGCAACCAGAACGGCTGGATCATGTTCGCGACCCCCTCGCCGACGGCGACCGCCATGGAGATCAACCCGAGATAGGCCGGCGAGCGCTGACCGATCGCCAGCGCCGAGTCGACCGCGATCGGGCCCTGCACGGCCCAGTGCCCGCCGCCGGACGGCACGAACAGGCTGATGACCAACGACCCGATGAAGCTGAGGAACGGCAGCGTGTACTGCGTCGCGCCGCTCACGACCGCTTGGGCCAGCAGCGTCTGGAGCGGCTTGGCCCCGTTGGCCGCGTGCGAGGGCAGATAACCCAGCAAGCCAACCAGGCCGCCGTATAGCGGATATTGCAGGAGCAGTGGACCGGAGACCTTCGCGGCGCCGGTGAATGCCCGGATGAACCGGATCGGCGTGCGGTGCAGCAATGCACTCGTGATCGTGAACAACATGATCATCGATGCGATGTTCAGCGCGAAACCGCTGATGCAGAAATAGGCAATGCCCGCGGCGAACACAAGGATATTGAGGATCCACAGGTTTTCCAGCCATTCAGCAAACGTTTTCTTGCCCTCGACCTTCACCTCCGGCTGGTCCTGGTCTTCGAACACCGCGGGATCGGGCGCAAGGCTCTGCGCCGGCTCCATGCGCCAGATCGCGAGCGCAAGCAGCGCCAGCACAACGATCACCGACACCCAGCTGTAGGGCTGGAAGATCGTCAGCTTCAGCGGCACTGTGATGCCAGTGATTTTGTGGATCACGTTAATTGGGCTGCCGTTGTCCGTATTAGCTAGCGCAATCGACGACGAGAGTCCCTGTGTCCAGACGATGAAGCCCATGAACGCCGCCGCGATGAGGTAGCCGAAATGCGCGTCGGTAAAGCGCTTCGCGACCTGCCGGGCGACCAGCGCACCGGCTACCAGCCCGAGTCCCCAGTTCAGCAGGGCGAGGACGGCGCTCACGCCGAAACAGAGGAGGGCTCCCTGGACCTGGTTCCTCGGCTTGCCGGCGATGTAGACGATGGCCCGCTTCAGGACCGGCGCCTCGGCGAGCGTGTAGCCCGTCACCAGTATCAGGACCATCTGGAAGGCGAACGTGAAGATGTTCTGCGATCCCCACACACCGCCATACCACGCCTTGAGCATGCCGCTGGGCGAGGCGCCGTTCACCAAAAGGGCGACCAGGGCGGCGACGATGAGGGTGAGGATGACGGCGAACAGATATGGGTCGGGCATCAGCCGTTCGACATACCGGACACACAGCGCGGTAAGGGATTGCATGACGCCGCGGCGTTCGGGTTTGGGTTCTCCGCCTGATGGTGTTGGCTGTTCGAGCTGGGCCTCTGGCGCTCCGCTCGAGCCCGTTGCGTCTGCGCCGGTGACCCCAGAGTCGACGCTCGTGGACTGCGGATCGTCGCCCATCGTCATTGACCTACCCTCGCGCGCTGCCCCTAGGCGCGCGGGGAAGAAGATGAAGAAGATGGGGTTGGCGCTTCCTTCAGATTGACCGGTGCTCCGTGTGAAGCTACCGACTCGTGCAGCACGATCTGGGTCGGTTTCGTACCGGGCGGCACGTCAAATGCCAGCTTGACGCTCACTTGAAGACCTGGGTTGATGTTGTTGACTTCTTGCACGAACGGCGGGTCCATCAAGCCCGCCGAATACTCGCGCCCGGCGTTGTCCTTCAACTTCTGAGCGGACATCACGAAAAACTGCGCCTCCGTGCCGACGTTCCTGACTGCCATCGACACGATCACATAGACACCTTGGGCACGTGTTTGGCCGAACGTGGGGGAGGTGTCGACTTGGGTGACGATGAACGCGAACTTTCCGTCAAGGACTTCTTGCCCCAGCCCAGCCTGTGCGGAGGTGCGGTGAAACAAGCCGCACGATGCGAGCGACACTGCGACCGGGACGATGAGCAATGCGGCGAGCCTGCCGATGCAAAAGAACACGCCGCCAAGAGTATTTAGGTGTTGCTGCGACAGGGTCAGCTTCTGGGTTAGTTCGTTCCTTATTAACCTCGCGGTCAAGTGGTCGCAGGTTCAAATCCTGTCGGCCCGACGTTTTTACGTGTGGGGACCTCGGCGCACCCCCAGTGACGGCACAGCCACGACGGTGGCTACTCGCACTAGAGCGGCGACCGACATCAGGCGCGCCGAGGCACCCAGCCAGGTGGCTAACTCAATTGCTCCTGGGATCGAGCGGTCCACCCGCTGATCTCGCCGCCACCGCTCCAGGTCCCGGCCATCATGTTCCACGCCGCAGTGGTAGGCCCTGGCGCCTCATTGAATAGGGGCTTTCCAGCTTGGAAAATATAGCCACCGAACTGGACTGTGTTGATTGTCTGTATCGGGTTTGTGCGCCAAGAACTCTCAGCGGACGCGCCCGGGACGCTCCAGCAGGCTGCAGCCCTCAGTCAGCGCCGGACCGTAGGTCACAGCGCTACATTCACACTCCCAGGTGATGTGCTCTCCGCAGGAACACGGGATGTTGTAGACGATCATGTGTCCCGGCAGCAGCCAGTGGCCGCGGGTACAGCGCTGGGGCGGTGTGTCCATCTGGTCCCGATATAAACCGCGGACGGGGTCGCTAACGTTGGCCGGCACAGGCATCACACTGGCATCTCTAATTTCGCGAATCCAGTGCGGTGCGTAGATCGTTACGATTCGTTGCCTTTTCGTCGCCGTGTCGTTGCCCGCCATAGCCGTGATCGCTAGCGATTTCGCCCGCCCCGCTGCACGATCCAGATGCTTAACGCGACGGAGGCGATTACGGCGATGCTGAGGAGAATCGTGCTTGTCATCGCACTAATGTATCGACGGGCAATCTGGCCGTAGGCAGAGCGCCCCGCTCAGACCCGTTATAGCGGCACGGGCTTTCGAGGAGGTCGAGTTGGAAATCGGGGACACCGCATTCGACGTCGCCGATCGGCTGGCGATCATCAACATGTTTGGCGCCTACGCCTACACCTACGACGAGAACCACCTAGACGACTTTCGCGCGTTGTTCACCGACTCACCGGAACTTGTCGTGCAACATGAGGACCGCTCGCTATCGCAGGATGTCGACACCGTGATGAGTTTTCTCGCTGCAAGGAAGGCGGCGTTCCAGGCCGAGAACAACCAACGCCGCCACGCGTTGAACTCTTTTTGGTTCACAGGCCAAGACGCCACCGAGGCCAGGGGGCGTTGTTATGTCCAGGTGTTCGCCATTCGTGACGCCGGGCCGCCCTCTGCGGAACTGACCGGCTGCTACGAGTTCGCCGGGCCAACGTATGAGGCCGTTCGTCCGCTGGCCGGCGCCGCTGCCGTTCGAGGCGCGCCCGGTGGGCTAAAAGATTTAGGAACTGTTCGAGAAATTTGTCGGACAAGTCTGTTCCTGAGGACTATCTTGCGGCTACCTTACAAATGCCTAAGAAACCCTCAGAGTCT
>DASQSQ010000330.1:0-2459 GCA_035642315.1 Mycobacterium sp. | reverse complement strand
CCATCGGGTGTTCGGGGATACCCAGCTCGACGAGCGTGCCGTCGACGTCAAGCAGGTTCAGGTAGTCGCCGAGGTTGAGGTTGGCCGAGACGGTGTTGAGGATCAGGTCGAAGCTGCCGCGAAGCTTCTTGAAGGTGTCCGGGTCGGCAGTGGCGTAGTAGTGGCCGGCACCCAGCCGCAGTCCGTCCTCCATTTTCTTCAGCGACTGCGACAACACCGTCACGTCGGCGCCCATCGCCGCGGCCAGCTTGACGCCCACGTGACCGAGCCCGCCCAGGCCGATGACCGCGAGCCGCGTGCCTTGCCCCGCTTTCCAGTGCCGCAGCGGCGAGAAGAGCGTGACGCCGGCGCACAACAGCGGCGCCGCTTTGTCCAGCGGCAGCGAGTCGGGGATGCGCACGACGAAGTTCTCGTTGACGACGATTGCCTGGCTGTAGCCGCCCTGTGTCGGCGTGCCGTCTTTGTCGATGGTGTTGTAGGTGAAGGTCGCGCCCGGCTTGCAGTACTGCTCGAGGCCAGCCTGACAGCTGCTGCATTTACCGCAGGAGTTGACCATGCAGCCGACGCCGACGTGGTCGCCGACCTTGTATTTGGTGACCTCAGCGCCGACGGCGCTCACCACGCCGGCGATTTCGTGGCCGGGCACCACCGGGTAATTGGGTGTGCCCCATTCGGCCTTCACGGTGTGGATGTCGGAGTGGCAGATCCCGGCGAACTTGATGTCGATGGCCACGTCGTGCGGGCCGGGGTCGCGGCGGGTGATCGTGGTTTTGGTCAGCGGCTCGGTCGCCGAGGTGGCGGCATACGCGGAAACAGTGCTCATTGGGCAGTCCTCTTGAGTGCGCTTGTTTCAGTATCGAATTCTATTAGACCCCACCAGATTAGCATAGATAAGCTATGTATTTGGCGTGGTGCGGCGGACGTCACAGACCGCTGGGCGTCAGTTGATCGGGGCGTTCACCCAGCGCAGGTCGTCGATCACACCGCGGGCCGCGACGACGCCCTCGCCGGTCTGCCATATCTCGTTGTTGACGACGAAAATCCGGTTGTCGCGGTTCGCCGCCAGCTTGCGCCACGGGCCGCTGTCGAAGATGGTGGCGGCGCGATCTTTGGCGTCTGACGACGAAAACGACACGTACACCAGATCGCCGTCGGCCGCCGAGAAGTCCGGGTTGCCAGCCAGATCGGCGTCAGTACTGCCCAGCTCGATATAGGGCTTGTCGGTAAACCGTTGCGACGCAGGGCGATCGACGCCGACTATGCTCATCACGCTGCCCGGAAAGTTTTGGGCGCCATATACCCGGATGGTGTTCTCGGTGAACTGCACGATCGACGCTTGGTAGTGCGGGGCGTCGTGTGCAGCGCCGATGTCGTGGGCCCTCTTGGTGAAGTCGTCGATCACGGCCTCTGCGGCGTCGGCCCGCCCGGTCGCCTCGCCCACCCTGGACAGGTTGTCCTCCCAGGCCGCACCCGGGGCCGCGGTGAACACCGTCGGCGCGATGGCGGCCAGCGCCGAATACAACTTCGGCGTCAACGCTTGCGAGCCCAGGATCAAATCCGGCTTGGCCGCCCGGATCGCCGCCAGGTCGGGACTGCTGCGGGTGCCCACGCCCGGCAGCCGATGCACGACAGTGCCCAGGTAGGACGGCTGGCTCGAGGAACCCTCCGGCAGGGCCGCCGCGACGATCCGCGACTGCAGGCCCAGCGCGCACAGGGCGTCGAGTTGGTCGCCGGAGAGCACGACGATGCGCTGCGGATCGGAGCGCACCTCGGCCGTGTCGGGCTGCACGCCCGCCGCGTTGTGAGCGGTCCGGGTCGGCGGCCCGGGATCCGGCTCAGCCGGCTGCGGCGCGCACGACTCGTCTGGTCGGCGCTGGTTGCCTAAAACGCCGGCTCCCGCGATTTGGGTGGTGCTGGTGATCACCGACGACGCTGACGAGCCGCCACCGGGCGGCTCCGTCGTGCACGCGGTGCACAATGCGGCCGAAATCGCTGTCGCAGCGGCAGCAAACGCAACAGTTCGCACACCCCTGAACAGCACGAGTCCGACGGTAACACCGGCGAACAGCGTCCTTTCAAACCGAGTACGACGGTTTGTAGGACCAGTCGCTCACCGGACACGGCCGAAGGCTAGACTCAAGAGCCACTGATCCCAGTTGCCCTGCCCGACGTTTGGAGGAGCTCTTGACCACCGAAGCGCCCCCGCTGGGAGAACTCGAGGCGAGTCGTCCGTACCCGCCCCGAACAGGCCCTAAAGGCAACCTTGTCTACCGGCTGATCACGACCACCGCTCACAAGATGATCGGGATCATGTACGTGGTCGCCTGCTTCATTATGTTCTTCATCGGCGGCCTGCTGGCGCTGTTGATGCGTACCGAGTTGGCGGCGCCGGGTCTGCAGTTCTTGTCGAACGAGCAGTTCAACCAGCTGTTCACCATGCACGGCACGATCATGCTGCT
>DASQSQ010000329.1:0-8230 GCA_035642315.1 Mycobacterium sp. | reverse complement strand
CTCCTCGAACAGCCGCGAACCGGACTGCAGCGTCCGGTTGAACGCGGTCTCTTCGGCGACCGCGATGCGGTTGATCCGGTCGAAGTCGGCGACCAGCTCGGGGTACGACGGGCCCATCGCGTCACGCACGGTGGCCATCAGCTCGCCGACGATCGGGCCGTCGATGTCCAGCAGCTTCGCCGAGCGGATCACCCGCCGCAGCAGCCGCCGCAGCACGTAGCCACGCCCGTCATTGCCGGGACTGACGCCGTCGCCAATCAGAACGGCCGCCGTACGGCTGTGGTCGGCGATGATCCGGTAGCGCACATCGTCGTCGTGATTGCCGACGTCATAGCCGCGCGGCGCACGCCTGGCCACCGCGTCGATCACCGGGCGCAGCAGGTCGGTTTCGTAGACGTTGTGCACGCCCTGCAGCAGGAACGCAACCCGCTCGACACCCATCCCGGTGTCGATGTTCTTGCGCGGCAACGGACCCAGAATTTCGAAGTCCTCTTTGCCGGTACCCTCGCCGCGTTCGTTTTGCATGAACACGAGGTTCCAGATTTCGATGTAGCGGTCCTCGTTGGCTTCCGGACCGCCCTCGACACCGAACTCGGGTCCCCGGTCGTAGTAGATCTCCGACGACGGGCCGCACGGGCCGGGAATGCCCATCGACCAATAGTTGTCGGCCATGCCGCGCCGCTGGATGCGCTCCATCGGCAGATCCGCGATCTCCCGCCACAGCTGCACGGCTTCGTCGTCATCGAAATATACAGTGGCCCAGATCTTTTCCGGATCCAGCCCGTAACCGCCATCGCTGACCTTTTTGGTCAGCAACGTCCAGGCCAGCTCGATGGCCTCACGCTTGAAATAGTCGCCGAACGAGAAATTGCCGGCCATCTGAAAAAACGTGTTGTGCCGGGTGGTGATCCCGACTTCGTCGATATCCGGTGTCCGGATGCATTTCTGAATGCTGGTCGCCGTGGGATACGGCGGCGTGCGCTGGCCGAGGAAGAACGGCACGAACTGCACCATTCCGGCGTTGACGAACAGCAGGTTGGGGTCGTCGAGGATCACCGAGGCACTCGGCACCTCGGTGTGGCCCGCATTCACGAAATGATCGAGGAACCGCTTCCTGATCTCGTGTGTCTGCACTTCTCCGCTTCCTATTAACCAGCCCTATTTCGACCGCACCACAGTACCGGCCCGGCTGACCACGGCCAGTTCAGGCGTTGACGAACGTCAACCGCACCGAGCGCCGCGGATTGTCCCGATTCAGGTCGACCATGACAATGCTCTGCCAGGTACCCAGCAACGGCTCACCAGCCTGAACCGGCACCGTGATCGACGGCGCGATGATGGCCGGCAGCACATGGTCGGCGCCGTGACCGGCAGACCCGTGCGCGTGCCGGTAGCGATCATCGCGTGGGAGCAGCCGTTCTAGCGTGTCGACCAGGTCGTCGTCAGAACCCGCGCCGGTCTCGATGATCGCCACCCCAGCCGTCGCGTGCGGGACGAACACGTTGCAGAGCCCGTCACCCTGCGGGAAGCAAAACGCGCGAACCGACTCCGTCAAATCGACGATACGGCGACGCGCGGTGTCCACATCCAGGACATCGGTATACATCACTCAAGCCTACGGGCCATGGTCGGTGACCTGCCGATCTCGCGCCGATGAGCACCGACAAACCCCAAAAAAGCGCACCGTATTCGCCCATTGCCACGGCTGATCCGGCGGAGGAAGGTGTTGGGTGAACCGGTGGCGCCACCGGGGCGCCGCCCCGAGAGGAAAGGGGTGGATCGTGTACGCGCGCTCTACCACTATCCAGGCGCAACCATCGTCCATCGACGCAGGAGTTGCGCACGTCCGCGACGCCGTAATGCCAAGACTTCAGGAGGTTGACGGCTGTGTCGGCTTGTCGTTGTTAGCCGACCCGCAGACCGGCCGGTGCATCCTGACGACCGCGTGGGAAACCGAAGAGGCGATGCAGGCCAGCGCCGAGCGGATACGGCCGATCCGCGATCGAGCGTCGGACGAGTTCGGCGGTATTGGCGACCCAATGGTCGAAGAGTGGGAGATCGCAGTGCTGCATCGCGATCACCGCTCAGGTGAGGGCGCCTGCGCGCGGGCGACGTGGGTGCAGCTGCCGGCAGACCAACTCGACCAGGGCATCGAGTTTTACAAGGCGTCCGTTCTGCCCGACCTCGAGGCACTCGACGGCTTCTGCAGCGCCAGCCTGCTGGTAGATCGCGCATCCGGACGCTCGGTGTCGTGTGCATCTTTCGAAAGCCTCGAGGCCATGGAACGCGGCAGAGACCGGGGAACGGCCCTCAAAAACGAGAAGATCCGCGAGGTGGGCGCCGGCGAGCTCGACGACTGCGAGTTCGAGCTCAGGATCGCGCATCTGCGGGCACCCGAACTGGTCTGAGCAAGGTATCGGGGTAGACGGCCGAACAGAGGGATTGCGTGTCGGCCAGCATTTCGCTGTGCCAATTACCAACAATGGTGCCTGGTCTGCCCATTGCCATAGCCCACCCGCCAGAGGAAGGTGATTAGTGAAACCGGTGGCGCCACCGGGGCGCCGCGTCCGAGCGAGTCGGCTCGAAGAGAGGGGATGGTCTGGTGTACGCGCGCTCAACCACTATCGAGGCGCAACCGTCGTCCATCGACGCCGGGATCGCGCATGTTCGCGATGTAGTCATGCCCGCGCTCGAAAAAGTAAACGGATGCCTTGGCATGTCGTTGTTGGTCGACCGTGGCTCCGGTCGTTGCATAGTGACCAGCTCGTGGGAGAACGAACAAGCGATGCGCGCGAGCGCACGTGAGGTACGGCCGGTTCGCGATCAGGCGGCGCAGACCTTCGGCGGCAGCCCGACCGTCGACGAATGGGAGATCGCCGTCCTGCACCGCGACCACCCCTCCGGTCCGGGCGCCGGCGTGCGCGCCACCTGGCTCACCGTGCGGCCCGACCAGTTCGACCGGGCCATCGAGTTCTACCGCGAGTCGGTGCTGCCCGCGATCGAGGAGCTCGAAGGTTTCTGCAGCGCGAGCCTGATGATCGACCGCACGTCCTGGCGGGCGGTGTCGTCGTCGACGTTCGACAGCCTTGAGGCCATGCAGCGCAACGAAGAACGCGCCCGCTCACTGCGTACCGCGCGGCTTCGCGATCTGGGCGCCGACCAGTTCGACGTCGGTGAGTTCGAACTGGCCATCGCCCACCTGCGAGTGCCCGAACTGGTCTAGCAGACTTCACAGCGTTGCTGCTACGGCAGCGAGTCGCCCGGAAACCCAAGGCAGCCGTGCACCTCGAAGGTAAACACTCCGGCTTGCACGCCTGGATCGTCGTTCATCACTTCGACGGTCTCTTCGACGGTCCCGGTGAACACCCCGATCCCGCAGACATCGGAGCCATCGGGAACCGGCAATACCACCGCGAGCACGCCGTCGTGGCGTAGCCCGAAATTGCGCCGGCCGTGCTCCCAGATGATGGCCGGCGCCGTGTCGTCAGTGAAGTTCGGGCCCTGCTTGAGGATCATCACGCTGTACGCCTTGGCGGTCGGCAGCAGCGCCTTCATCTCGTCGTCGGTGAAGGTTTTCATCGGCCGTCCTTGATCAGGGCGGCGCGAGCCAGCGTCGCCTGCGCCATCTTGACATGTGCGGCGTCGACGAGGACGCCGTTGACGCCGACGCGCCCAGCCCCTTCTGCTCGCCGTCCCGGTAGGCGCGCTGGTGTCGGCGCTGGCCGACGGCAACGCCGAGAAGGCCCGCGATATCGCCGAGCGCCACGTGCAGGACGCCGGGCACTCGCTGGCCAGCCGGCTGAAGTCTGGTTGAACCTCACGAGACTCAGCGGCCGCATCAGCCTCTGAAGGCAGGGTCTATGCCTCGCGCAGTTTTGTGGGCACCGGCGATATCAATGACGAGCGCGTCCGCGCTTGATATCGCATGCGTCTTCATTTCGAAAGTTGACCGCACCCCCTTCGCCGGTACAGCTGGGGCTGGTGTGGCAGAGCGGATCAGTCCCGGCTAGCCGCGCTTGCGCCGGATGATCGCGCGCAGTCGCTCAAGCCGGCTGGCAATCTCGCGCTCGGCGCCGTGGCCGGTCGGGCGGTAGTAGTCCACGCCGACTAAGTCGTCCGGCGGATACTGTTGCGGCACAACACCATCCGGGTCGTCGTGAGAGTATTTGTAGCCCTGGGCATTGCCCAGCGCCGCCGCGCCCGAATAGTGGCCGTCGCGCAGATGCGGCGGCACCAGCCCGGCCTTGCCCGCTTTGATGTCGGCCATCGCCCCACCCAGCGCGGTGGTCACCGCGTTGGACTTGGGCGCGGTGGCCAGGTGCACGGTGGCGTGCGCCAGCGTCAGCTGGGCTTCGGGCAGGCCGATCAGTTGCACGGTCTGTGCCGCGGCGACGGCGGTCTGCAGCGCCATCGGGTCGGCCATGCCGATGTCCTCGCTGGCCAAGATCATCAGCCGGCGGGCGATGAACCGTGGATCCTCGCCGGCGACCAGCATCCTGGCCAGGTAGTGCAATGCGGCGTCGACGTCGGAGCCGCGCACCGACTTGATGAACGCGCTGATGACGTCGTAGTGCTGATCGCCGTCGCGGTCGTAGCGGACAGCGGCCTTGTCCACGGACTGCTCGATGGCCTCGACGGTGACCTGCTCCCCCGCCTCGGCGGCGACTTCCAACGCGGTCAGCGCGCGTCGGGCGTCCCCGGCTCCCAACTGCACGAGCAGGTCGACGGCATCGGGCTCGACGACTTGCCCGTTCAGCCCGCGCGGATCGTTGATCGCGCGCTGCACCACCGTGCGGATGTCGTCGGCGCTCAGCGGCCGCAGTTGCAGGATCAACGACCGCGACAGCAGCGGCGCGACGACGGAGAACGACGGGTTTTCGGTGGTGGCGGCCACCAGCAGCACCACCCGGTTCTCCACGGCAGACAGCAGCGCGTCCTGTTGGGTTTTAGAGAACCGGTGGACCTCGTCGATGAACAGCACGGTCTGTTCGCCGTGGGCGGCCGCGCGACGGGCCACATCGATCACCGCACGGACTTCCTTGACCCCTGCCGACAATGCCGACAGCGCCTCGAATCGCCGGCCGGTGGCTTGCGAGATCAGCGCGGCCAGCGTGGTTTTGCCGCTGCCGGGCGGACCGTAGAGGATGACCGACGCCACGCCCGATCCCTCGACCAGACGTCGCATCGGCGATCCGGGTTGCAACAGGTGGTCCTGTCCGACCACTTCGTCGAGGCTGGCCGGACGCATTCGCACGGCCAACGGCGCAGCGGCCGAACCGCTCGGCGCGCGTTCGGTCTCGTCGGGGACGTCGAACAGACCGTCGGACACGGTTCAGGCATACCACGTCGCCGCGACATGCCATCGCAATGTTCGGGTCACAGCAACGCGGCGGAATACTTGCTAAGTTCGCGGCTATGAGCCAGCCCCCAGAGCACCCCGGCGGTCCAAGCGATCCTTGGGGCGGCAACCCCAATCCCGGCGACTACCCGCCGCCGCCACCCGGATACGGACCACCTCCAGGACCGCCACCCGGCTACGGGCCGCCACCAGGCTATCGACCACCTCCCGGGCCGCCACCGGGGTACGGCCCGCCCCCGCCGGGATATGGCGCGCCCCCACCGCCGCCCCCGGGCTACGGTCCGCCGCCCGGCTACGGTCCGCCGCCGCCTGGTTACGGTCCGCCGCAGCCTGGTTACGGTCCACCGCCCGGTTATCCGCCGCACGGGCAACCGTTCGACATCACTGAGGCGTTCGGGTGGGCGTGGAACAAGTTCAAGCACAACGCGGTGCCGCTGATCGTCGCGACGTTGCTGTTCGGCCTGATCGGATTGGTCGTGCACGGGCTGGTGTTCGTGCTGATGGGCGGCGCCAACGCAACCAGCACCGACGTCGAGGGCGATTACGGCGCGTCGTTCACTGCGGGTTTGGGACCCGCAGGCACGCTGGTGCTGTCGATCGTGTCGTTCGTCTTCAGCATTTTCGTGCAGGCCGCGTTTTTGTCCGGGGCGCTCGACCTCGCCGATAGCAGGCCGGTAGGCATCGGTTCATTCTTCAAACCGCGCAACTTCGGCAACGTCATTCTGGCCGGCGCATTGCTCAGCGTGATCAGCGCGGCCCTGGATTTGTTGTCGCTGCTACCGAGTTTCGTGTTCGCCTTGTTGTCGTTGGTGGCGATCCTCGTCTTCACGTTCTTCGCGCTGTTCACGATCGCGTTCGCGACCGATCGCGCCCTGCCGCCGATCGATGCGCTCAAGGCCAGCTTCGCCACCGTTCGGGCCAATATCGGCAGCACGCTGCTGTCGTTCGTGGTGCAATTCCTGTTGGTGCTGATCGGCGCCATACTCTGCGGCCTCGGGCTCCTCGTGACTTTCCCACTGGCGCTGCTGATCCAGATCTACACCTACCGTCGGCTTGCCGGTGGCCCGATCGCGCCGGTGACCCCGTAGCTAGGCCGCTCACGACTGGGTGACGAAGTCGATCAGCTCCTCCACCCTGCCGATCAGTGCGGCGTCGAGATCGGTCCAGTCGCGGACCCGCCCTCGGATGCGCCGCCATGCCGCGGCGACGTCAGCCTGGCCGGCGTGCGGCCAGCCCAGCGCCTGACACGCCCCGTGTTTCCAGTCGATTCCGCGCGGTATCACCGGCCACTCCGCCAGGCCCAACCGGGCTGGTTTGACGGCTTGCCAGATGTCGACGAACGGATGTCCGACCACCAGCGTGTGCGCGCCGCACGGGCCCCGGCGTACCGCTTCGGCGAGCCGTGCTTCCTTCGAACCGGGCACCAGGTGGTCGACGAGCACACCGAGCCGTCGCGTGGGGCCGGGCCGGAATTGCTCGACAACGCCGACGAGATCGTCGACGCCACCGAGATATTCGACCGCCACACCCTCCAGCCGCAGATCATCGCCCCACACCTGCTCGACAAGCTCGGCGTCGTGGCGGCCCTCCACGTAGATCCGCCCGGCCCGGGCCGCTCGGGCGCGGGCTCCGGTCACCGCCACCGAGCCCGACGCTGTGCGGGTCACCGCGCTGGGTGCCGGGCGTCGGGGCGCGGTCAGGATCACCGGTTTGCCGTCGACGAGGTAGCCCGGACCGATCGGGAACGGCTTGCTGCGGCCGTGCCGGTCCTCGAGTTCCATCCGGCCGTCCTCGATACGCACCACCGCGCCGACATAGCCGGTCTGCGCATCCTCGACGACCAGGCCGAGTTTTATTGGCAATTCAACCGAACGGACCTTGTGCGAGCCGTGCGGGTCGCGGGCCAGCACGTCCGAACCATAACGATCATCCACCCGAGCGATCCTAGGAAGGCCAACGCCAAAAACGGGTACGCCACTCGGGCCACGTTGAAACGGGCTGCGCTGCAGCCTTCTGACTGTTGTGATGGGATCAGCGGTTATGACCATCAAAGTTGCGCTGGAGCATCGCACCAGCTACACCTTTGACCGGCCGGTCCGGGTGTATCCGCACGTCGTGCGGCTGCGTCCGGCACCCCACTCACGCACGCCTATCGAGGCCTACTCGCTGCGCGTCGAGCCGGCCGACCACTTCATCAACTGGCAGCAGGACGCGGTGGGCAATTTCCTTGCCCGGCTGGTGTTCCCGAGTCCCACCAACCGGCTGAGCATCACCGTCGGGCTCATCGCAGACCTGAAGGTGATCAACCCGTTCGACTTCTTCATCGAAGACTGGGCCGAAACCTGGCCTGCGGGCGGCCTGATCTATCCGAAGGCGCTCGCCGACGACCTGGAACCGTACCTGCGGCCGGTCGACGACGACGGCGACGGCTCCGGGCCCGGTGAACTGGTGACCGACTGGGTGCGAGACTTCCGCGTCCGCGACGGCACCCGCACCATCGACTTCCTGGTCGCACTCAACCAGGCGATCAACGCCGACGTCGGCTACAGCCTGAGGATGGAACCCGGCGTACAGACGCCGGAGGTAACGCTGCGGAGCGGCATCGGCTCGTGCCGCGACTCCGCCTGGTTGCTGGTGTCGGTCCTGCGCCAGCTCGGGTTGGCCGCCCGGTTCGTGTCCGGCTACCTGGTGCAGCTGGCGTCCGACGTGGAAGCGATCGACGGGCCATCAGGACCCGCCGCCGACTTCACCGACCTGCACGCGTGGGCCGAGGTGTACATCCCCGGCGCGGGCTGGATTGGGCTGGACCCGACGTCGGGGCTGTTTGCCGGCGAGGGTCACATCCCGCTGGCGGCCACGCCGCATCCGGCC
>DASQSQ010000328.1:0-5610 GCA_035642315.1 Mycobacterium sp. | reverse complement strand
CCGGCTTGGATCGGCGCGATCGCGAACTGCCGAACCAAATAGCCGTCGGCTATTCCGGGACCCCAACCGCCTTTCGCGGCAAAGCCTTTGGCGGCCAGCCCCCAGCAGTGATCGGGACAGAGGTTGTGCATCAACTCGACGACGCCGGAAGCATCGGGAATGACTGGCAGCCGCGCGGCGAACTGTGCTTGCTGCACCAGCGACCATCGCGTTTGCCCGAACGCCGTGTAATCGGGGCGAAGCCGTCGTGACTCGACCACCGTAGCCGGATCGTCGATCACGGCTTGCACCCGCTGTGCGGCCGCGACCGGGTCGCCGAGACCCGACCACAGTTCCTCGGCGGCGGCGTTGTCCGACTGGGTAATCGTCCGGGCGACAAGCGCGCGGCTACCCACACCTGCACGCCATGCTGCGATCGCCAACGGAACCTTGATCGTCGACCACGCGACGCCCGTCGACCAGGTGCCCAACGACGCCTGACAGGTTCCATCGACGGCAGCGATCGCGATGCCGATGGTTGCCGGGACCGTTCCCGACAGCTCGTCAAAACTGGTCTTCGGCGTACGGTTCACGGTGCCTGAAGCGTACGCGCCGTTATTGGATCGGTTCGTCACCGAGCACGGTGGTGCGCAGCATCTCTCGCGGTGTATCGGGGTCGTAGGGTGCCGCGCGGTGCAAGACACCACGGTTATCCCAGATCACCGTGTCGCCCACCGCCCAGCGGTGACTGTAGATCTGGTCGGGCACGGTGGCGCGGTCCAACAGGTCGGCCAGCAGCGCACGGCCCTCGTCGACACCCATGCCGACGATATAGTCGGCCGACGCACCGAGCACCAGCGATTTGCGACCGCTTTGATGTGTCCACACCAGCGGATGTTCGTGGGTTCGACGCGCTCGCCAGCGCTCCAACAGCTCAGGCGCGGGATCGGGTGTGACGCGCCGCTGTGAAGCTTCCAGCGAATGAACGACTTTCAATGACGCATAGCGTTGCTTTTCGACATCGGTCAACGCGTCGTAGGCCGCATACGAGCTCGCGAACTCGGTTTCGCCGCCGCGTTCGGCGACGTGTACCGCAGACAGCACGGTGGCCTTCTGCGGACATTCGTCGCCGATCGGTGTACAGCCGTCGATGTGCCACGCGAAGGTGGCGCGCAGATAGGCTGCCGACGCGTTCTTCGACGGGTCCAACGTGATCGGATAGATTCCCGCCACCGGGTGGTGGCCATCGGAGGAGTGATCGACAACACCGAGTCGGCGGCAAAACGCCACCTGGGCTTCGGGATTCAGATGAAGACCGGGGAAGACGAGAACCCCGTTGTCTTCCAGCGCGTCGAGCACCGTGTCGGCGAGCATGTCGTCGGCGACGAGCCGGTCGGGGTCAACGCCGATCACTTCCGCGCCCACCGAGGACGTCAGCTTGCTGACGGTAAGCAGACTCATAGCTCGTCCTTTCTCACGGGACCGGCTCGTTGATCCGAACCATCACCGCGTCGGCGGCGTCGGTGGGCCGGGGTTGATGCATGACTTCTACCGCCATCGCAACCATGATCAGCGAGTAAATGAGGTGCAGCAGATGCAGCGCGTCCTCGGGAAGGTCGTCCAGCGGGAACTTGTCGCAGTACTCGATCGCGTCTTCCAGCCGCGGGAAGAAGGCGTCGTAGAACTCCCGCATTTCGATCATGGTGCTGGCCATCCGCTTATCCCACCGCTCGGATTCGGTTGGCAAGCACCAGGCTTCGGCGTACGGCTCGAGCTCGGCGAAGGCGCTGGGCAACGACGCGTCAGCCATGGTGCGCCCCCACCGGGCTGCGTTCGGCTCGATAGTCCGCCACCCAATCGCCGACCACCTTGTGCAGATGACGGACCAGGATCTCCTGATCGTTGAGCGGGAATTCGTCGACGATGCCGGTCTCCAGCGCGGCCTGCGTGCCGCCGAGCATCCCGGCGTCCTGCAACGCAAACTCCTTGAGCACCACCGCGGCAACCTCGTGTTCGATGCGCTCACGCACGCTGCGGGCCGGGTGAAACGCGGTGTAGGCCTCGAACCGGTGCGTGTTGTGCGAGGTCGGCCAATACCGGTAAAGCAGATACCAGCCGCCGTAGATCAGGATCTCCAGGTTGGGGAAGATCTGGAAGTTGCTGATCCCCCATGGCTCGATGCCGCCCGGATTGAGCCCCGCCGGCAGCTCACCCAGGTCCGGAGTCCGCCACGGGCCGACAAGCCCACTGCGAGTGGCCCTTTCGATCGGGTACATGTACTCCGGTGCCATCAGCCAGCGGCGGGTGCCTGCCGTGGACACCACGCGGTGCGGACCGTCGATCTGGAAATGAGCACACTCAAACCCGGCGTTGGGCTCGCGCACCTCGGGCGGAACCTGCTGCGGGTGCAGCGAGGGCACGTGGTAGTACTCCTGGAACGCGTCGGCGAAGATCTTCCAGTTGCTGTTGTTGTCGGCGACCCAGTCGTAGCGCTCGGTGAGCTTGTCGAACGGGTAGTCGTCGAGCCCGGTGACCATCGGCCCGAGGAATTCCCGCAGGGTCTGCCGCGGCTCGGGATCGAAGTTGACGAAGATGAAGCCGTTCCAAATGTCGCAGTGCACCGAGCGCAGGCCGTACGAGTCGCGGTCGAGGTCAAAAAACTCCGACTCCTGCTGCACAAACGTCAGCGCACCGTCCAGGTCGTACCGCCAGCCGTGGTACTTGCAGGTGAACTGCCGGCACACGCCTTTGGTTTCCTCGTTGGGAAAGTCGTTCCACATCAATTTGTTTCCGCGATGCCGACACACGTTGTGAAATGCGCGGATTGCCTGATCTTTGCCTTTGACCACGATGATCGACGTGCCGACCGCGGCGATGTTTTTGGTCAAGTAGCTGCCGACGCGGGGGAGTTCCTCGACGCGTCCCACGTTGAGCCACGCGCGTTTGAAGATCGCCTCGCGCTCGGCCGCGTAGAACTCCGGCGAGGCGGAGTCACGGAACGAAACCGGGCCGGTGCCCAGATCGGGATAGTGTTCGGTCCAGCTACCCTCGGCGGGCTTCGGCCATTGCGCCATGTGAACCTCCTAGGATCATCTGAACTGTCACATCACGGCCCCGCCGTTGACGCCAAGCACCTGACCGGTGATGAACCCGGCCTCGTCGGAGCACAGAAATCCAACGGCGGCCGCAATGTCGGTACCGGTGCCCAGGTGCCCCACCGGAATGCGTCGAGCCAACGCCTCGTTGGACGGTAACTTGCCCGCGGCTTGTGATTGGTGTTGCATCGGGGTCTCGATACCCGACGGCGGAATGTTGTTCACGGTGATCCCTGCTGACGCGTATTCGTGCGCAAGCGATTTCGTCAGCGTGATCACCGCACCCTTCGATGCCGCATAATGCGCCATGCCGGGGGAGCCGCGTTGGGCGCTCGACGACGAGATCATCACGATGCGGCCCCAACCGGCGGCGAGCATGTCCGGCAGTGCCACCTGGCAGCAGTGAAACGTCCCGGTGAGGTTGACGTCGACGATCCGTGCCCACGATTCCGGGGTGATCTCGATGAACGGCGCGAAGCCCACCATGCCCGCGCTGGTCACCAAGATGCTCACCGGGCCGAGCTCGCTGCGCACCTTGGCGAAGGCCTCCTCGACCGCGTGCCGGTCGGTCACGTCCACAGCGACAGCCAGCGCGGTAGCCCCTGCTTCGCGGATTTCCTCGGAAACCCGTTGGGCGGCTTGGCCATTGATGTCGAGTACCGCGACCTTGTGACCGCGCCGGGCAAGCTCATGGCAGGTCGCCTCACCCATGCCGGAAGCGCCGCCGGTCACCACCGCCACCCGCGCGATGCTGTTTACGCTCGGCTTATTCATAGACCACCCGTACCGTGCGACTGGTCGGCAACGACTGACAGGTCAGCACCCAGCCGTCGGCGACTTCGTCCTCGTCCAGTGCCTCATTGTTGATCATTTGCACGCTTCCCTCCACCACGCGAGCCATACACGTTGCGCAGGAGCCGAGTTCACACGATGACGGCGGGTTCAGGCCGGCCAACCGAGCGGTCTCGAGCACCGTGTGGCCGGCCCGGTACGGCAGCACCGTTGTGCGTCGATCCAGCTGAATCGTGACTTCTTCGGTGCGGGTATCGGTCGGGGTTTGTTCCATCGTCGGGTAGAATATCAAGTACTTGCGATGCATATCAAGTACTTGATTCATTGCGACTTCCTGACGGTCAGGATTCGGTGTGATCGGTGAACAGCGGGTTGCCGGTGCCCTGTTCGACCACCCGGGCCAGCAGATCGTGTAATAGCTGTTGTTCGTCGGCGTCCAGCACGCCGAATACCTGCTCGTGGGCGGCCAATGCGTCGGCCAGAACGGCGGCCACCACGGTGCGGCCTTGATCGGTGAGATAGGTCTGCAGGATCCGCCCGTGTTGGGGGTCCTGCTTGCGCTCCACCAGACCGCGGCGTTCCAGCGCGGTGATCGCCAACTGCACGCCTTGGGGGCTGATGAGCAGCCGGCGTGCCAGCTCGGCACCGGACAGGCCGGGTTCGTTGGCCAACTGGCGCATCAGGCCGATCTGCGCGGTGGTCACGCCGTGGCCGCTGATCGCGTCGTTGACCGTCTTCAATGAGAAGTGGAAGGCCTGCTTGAGCAGCCACAGAATGTTGTCGGTCAGTTCCATCGTCATGTTCCCTGGGCTAAGGGCCCTGGTAGATCTGGCCGTCCTTCATGACGAACCGCACATCGAGGGTGGTGGTGATGTCGTGTGACGGGTCGCCGGGGACGGCGATGATGTCGGCCAGATACCCGGGGGCGAGCCGGCCGAGTTCATGGTCGGCTTCGATCAGTTCGGCGCTGGTGACCGTGGCCGCGCGGATCGCCTGCATCGGGGTCATGCCGCGGGCCACCAGCGCTGCCAGCTCTTTGGCGTTCTGGCCGTGCGGGATCGCCGGCGCATCGGAGCCGCACGCGATGCGGACGCCGGCGGCAATCGCCTTCGGCAGCATCGCTTTTGCGCGTGGGAACACCTCTTCAGCTTTTTTGCGCAATTCCGGTGCGATCCGGTCTACGGCCATCGCCTCGGTCAAAGCGGTGGTGGAAACCAAGAAGGTGCCATGGTCGACCATCATCTGGATCGTCTCATCGCTGGCCAGGAAGCCGTGTTCAATGCAATCGATGCCGGCGCGGATGCACGCCCGGATCGCGGTGTCGCCGATCGCATGCGCGGCCACCCGTACCCCGGCGCGGTGGGCTTCGTCGGCGATCGCGGCGAATTCGGCGTCGGAGTACTGCTGGGCACCCGGAGCGGTGCTGTGCGACATGACCCCGCCCGACGCGGACACCTTGATGAGCTTGGCGCCGTGGCGGATCTGGTAGCGAACACAGGCGATCACGTCCGGCACGCCGTTGGCGATACCCTCGGCCACCGAGAGTGGCATGATCCCCGGCGCCAATCGTTGGAACACCGTCGGATCCAGGTGCCCACCATACGGTGTGACCGCGTGACCCGCCGGATAGATGCGGGGACCGGGATGCCAGCCCTGGTCGATCGATCGCTGCAGTGCCACGTCGAGCAGGTAGCCGCCGGTTTTGACCATCAGACCCAGATTGCGCACCGTGGTGAAACCGGCA
>DASQSQ010000327.1:0-5641 GCA_035642315.1 Mycobacterium sp. | reverse complement strand
GATTGCCGTTGGCGAAGTTTGACTGGTTGGCGATTCGGGAGTTGGTGGCGAAGTTTTTCAGCACCAGTTCCTGGTTGATCTCCTGGCTGGCGATCTGGGGCGGGATCAACCCGACCAATTGCGGCTGGATCGCATCCAACTTGTCCAGGCTTTTGGTGAGGTCTTGGAATTTCTCGGTGAGCGAGTCGATGGTGTCGATCGCTTCGAAGGTGTTGCGCAGGGCAAAACACGCCGGGATGTCGTAGCAGTGCTGCTCCCAGTACAGATAGCTGTGCAGCGGCCGGAAGAAGTCGTCGAAGTTTGCGAGCTTGTCGCGCAGGTCGGTGATGATCGCCAGGGTCTCGTGGAATTTCTTGGTCTCGTCGTGCGTGGCGCCGGCGAGCTGCTGTTGCAGGGCGTACTGCTGCTGCAGAATGCCGATGGTTTTGGTCAGCTCAGCGGATTGCCTCAACAAGTCCTGCGCGCGGTCCATCTGGTATTTGAGGTTCTGCACTTGCCCTATGCTCTGCTGGCTGATCTGAAACGCGATCGAACTGTGGTCCAGCGGGGCTCCCAATGGCCGGGTGATGGATTGCACCTGAGCGATACCGGGGATGTGGACCACGCCTTTGGCCACCTTGTCCAGTACGAGCATGTCTGCCGGATTACGCAAGTCGTGGTCGGCCTCGATCATCAAGAGCTCAGGCTCCAACCGGGCGCGGGAAAAGTGCCGCTCCGCCGCGGTGTATCCGACATTGGCCGCGGCCTTGGCCGGGATGTAAGGCCGGGTGTCGTAACTGGTCTTGTAGCCGGGCAGGGCGAGCAGCCCGATGAGGGCGACGGCGATCGAAACGACGAGAATTGGCGCGGGCCAACGGACAATGGCGGTGCCGATGCGACGCCAGCCGCGGGTTTGCAGCACTCGCTTGGGATCGAACAGGCCGAAGTGACTGGCGATCGTCAGCACGGCCGGGCCCAGCGTCAGCGAGGCCGCCAGCGCCACCAGGATGCCGATCGCCGCGGGCAGTCCCAGGCTCTGGAAGTAAGGCAGCCGGGTGAAACTGAGGCAAGCGACGGCGCTGGCAACAGTCAGACCCGAGCCCAGGACAACATGCGACGTGCCGCGATACATGGTGTAGAAGGCGTCTTCCCGCTCTTCGCCGGCGGCGCGCGCCTCGTGATAGCGGCCGACGAAGAATATCGCGTAGTCCGTTCCCGCGGCGATCACCAGCAGCGTCAGCAGGTTGGTCGCGTACGTCGACAAACCCAAGACCCCGACATTCCCCAAAAACGCGACGAATCCCCGCGCCGCGGCCATCTCGATCAGGACTGTCGCAAGAACCAGGAGCGTGGTGGCGAACGATCGGTAGACGAAAAACAGCATCACCGCGATCACCCCGACGGTGAGCGCGGTGACTTTGTTGGTGCCTTTGCTGCCCTCGGTGAACTGATCGGCGATGAGCGGCGCCGCGCCGGTGAGGTAGGCCTTGACGCCCGGCGGCGGCTGCATGTGGTCCATGGTGGCGCGCACGGCATCGACGGACTCGTTGGCCTGAGCCTCGCCCTGGTTTCCGGCCAGGAAAAGCTGAACGTACGCGGCCTTGCCGTCGCTGCTCTGCGAACCCGCCGCCGTCAGCGTGTCTCCCCAGAAGTCCTGGACGTGCTGAACATGCTTCTTGTCCTGCTCCAGCTTGTGGATCAGGTCGTCGTAAAATTTGTGCGCGTCGGCGCCGAGCGGCTTATCGCCTTCCAAAACGATCATCGCCGAACTGTCGGTATCGAACTCGTGGAACACCTTGCCGATGTGTTTGAACGCCTGATACGACGGCGCCTCGGGGGAGCTGAGGCCAACGTTGTGCAGCCTGCCGACCTCTTCCAGTTGCGGCACAAGGATATTCGGTATAGAGGCCAGCGCCACCCAGAACAACAGGATCGGCACCGCAAGCCGGCGGATGGTGTGGGCGGTGGTGGGCCGATGATCGCTGTGATTACTCATCCGGCTTTGTCCAGGCAGAAGGTGTAGGCGTTCAATTCGTTGACGGTCCTTTCGTCTTTGACGATGCCGTTGACGATGATGCGGCAGCCCAAGGTCTTGCCGTTGCCTTGCGCCACCAGGTTGGCGATGACCGCCGGGTCAGTGGTCGTGATCGTGTAGGACCACGGCAGCGGTGCGTTGTCGACCCGCTGCGGGGCGGCGTGGACGTCTTGGTAGTTGATGGTTGCCGTTGCGCCTGGGGAGCCGAAGACCTCGTAGACAACGTGTTTGGGGTTGAACGGAACGATCTCGTTCGAGACGCCGCTGGCATTTGACGCGTTCTTGTGCGAGCCGAACGCGTCATGCAACCGGTAGACAGCGAGCCCGGCCAGGCTGACCACCACAGCGGCGACCAGAACCATCCAGCGCCGCGTGATTAGACCGATCAATGAAATACGCTTCACCCGTTCGCCTTTCGGCAAGCGGTTCGAGTCAGGCTCGGGATGACGACCTCGTCGACCAGAGCTTGCACGGTCTGCCGGGTCGGCGGCTGGCCGGGAATGATGGACCGGAAGATCAGATAGTGGGGCAGCAGATCCCAGAGTTCGTCATTGACCGCGGCCCGGTCGATCTCACCGCGGTCGACGGCCTGCTGAAGGATGTGGCTCATCAAAGCTTTTCGCTGCTCAATGAACTCGTGCTGCATCACGTCGTTGAGTGCGGAGTTTCGCGATACCTCGACGAGCACCGCGCGGATGGTGCCGGCGTGGTGCTGGCCCTGTTGGCAGATCAGCTCGCCCATGCGCAGTAAGTCACCCCTCAGCGTGCCGGTTTCGGGTGGTAAGGCGACCTGGCGGATGCCCTCGATGAAGGCCGCCAAAACTAATTCCGCTTTCGACGGCCAGCGCCGGTACACGGTGGCCTTGCTGGCGCGGGCCTTGGCCGCCACGGCGTCGACCGTCAACCGGTCATAGCCGTGTTCTTGCAGGAGCTGCAACGTCACCGCAAGCAGTTCGGTCTCCCGCGGCGACCACGGGGACGACTCCGCGCTGCGATGCGCAGTCTCGGTCACAGCGTCTAACACTAGAACCGATCGGGCAGTACTGTCCAGTACCGTACCGCTGGGCTTGTGGCCCTCAGCGCTCAGTAGCTGAAGTCGCGAATGCCGTCCCAGTCGACCAGCGTCCATCCGGTCGCCGGGTTGCCGGTGACCACTACGCGGCCGAGATTTGGCAGCGGATGGCTGGTCGCGAGGCTGTCCTTGGGGTTTTTGACGTTCATCAACGTCCAGTACATGATCGCCTCGGCGTGTGAGAACGCCACCGGTCTGGTGTTACCGCTGTCGTAGATCTTCTGGACGGCGGCGGTGAACTGGTCGTTGAATTCAGTACCGCTGATCGAGCCGGGGACGGCATCCTTGATGTCGCCGTTCAGCCAATCCGCCGGGGCGAGTAGATACGTGAGGTCGGATCGCTTGGTCGTGGTGTTGTTGTACCAGCCGGCGTCGATTTCCCGCAGACCAGACAGGACTTCGACCTGCTTACCGAGCGCGTGGGCCAGCGGCTCAGCGGTCTGCTGGCTGCGGGCCATGTCGGAGGCATAGATGCCGTCGAAGTTGTTGCGAGACAGCTGGTGAGCCAGCTGCCCGGCTTGCGCCCGGCCTTCCTCGGTGAGACTCGGACCGGGAATGTCAGTGTTGATGATGTTGGCGGCGTTGCTCTGGGACTCGGCATGCCGGATGAAGGTCAGCGTGATGCTGCGCACCTGCGGGGATCCCGAGCACGCGCCGACGGTTATCGCCACGACGAGCGTGACTAGTGCTGCAGCAGCCTTGCGGATCGCGGTGCGGTTGCGCATGGCGATAGCCTGCCTTGTCGACGGCTTCGGTGTGGTGGGTTTGCATAGGTTCGCCATGGTTAGCCGTATGAATCTGACCGAGAGGAGACCCGCATGGCGATCGACCCGAAGGCCGTCGGTGCAACAACCGAGCCGATGCTGTTCGAATGGACCGACCGGGACACTTTGCTCTACGCGCTCGGTGTCGGCGCCGGAACCGAGGATTTGTCCTTCACCACGGAAAACAGCCACGACATTCCCCAGCAGGTATTACCGACCTACGCGGTGATCTGCTGCCCGGCCTTCGGCGCGGCCGGCAAAGTCGGATCGTTCAACTGGGCCATGCTTTTACACGGCTCGCAGGGCATCCGGCTGCACACGCCGCTGCCGGCCGCGGGCAAGCTGTCGGTCGTCACCGAGGTGGCCGACATCCAGGACAAGGGCGAGGCCAAGAACGCGATCATCATGCTGCGCGGCCGGGGCAGCGACCCTGACACAGGCACATTGGTCGCCGAGACCCTTACCACGTTGGTGATCCGTGGCGAGGGCGGCTTCGGGGGAGAGCCCGGCCAGCGGCCGTCGGCGCCGGAAATCCCCGACCGCGAGCCCGACGCCCGGGTCGCCCTGCCCACCCGGGAGGATCAGCCACTGATCTATCGGCTGTCCGGCGACCGCAATCCGCTGCACAGCGATCCGTGGTTCGCCAAGGAACTGGCCGGCTTTCCCAAGCCGATCATGCACGGGCTGTGCACCTACGGGTTCTCCGGGCGAGCGTTGGTCGCCGAGCTTGGCAACGGCGACGCCAGCGCGATCACGTCAATCGATGCACGGTTCACCAAGCCGGTCTTTCCCGGCGAGACGCTGACGACGTTGATCTGGCGCACCGAACCCGGCAAGGCGGTGTTCCGCACGGAAGCCTCCGGGACGGACGGTAGCGAGGCGCGGCTGGTCCTCGAGGACGGCGCGGTGGAGTACACCGAGGTTTAGCCGGGCCGCCGGCGCGGCATTCTGCGGCTATGGCATTCAAACTCACCTACAGCGACGGGCAAGAAACCGATTACGACGACAGCACCAAGTGGGAAGTGGAAGACGGTGTTGTCAAGATGGGACGCGAAGCCGGGAAGTGGACGGTCTTTGTCTCTCCGAGTCATTGGGCGACCTTGGAATTAGTGTCCGGCAAAGATCGCGACAAACAGGACAAGGATCAACACAACGGCAAGCACGAAGAGGACGAAGACGACGACAGCGACAAGGCCGAAGACGAAGCCAAAGAGGGCAAGGCGAAGGACAAAGAGAACGCCAAAAAGAAAGACGGCTGATCGTTCAACGATGAAGAGCGGTGTCAGTCGGCGACACGGATGACCAGTCGGGGCCGCTTTTCGCCCTTGAATGCCACCGACGCTGACCGTTGTCGATTACCCCGGAGGTAATCGTGACCATTAGCCCACGCGGCTCGCGGTCGCGCATAGTGCGAAGTCTGGGCGACTAAGCATCGCAGGGCAATTCACTCAACAGTGGGTAGTCCTCCGCCTCCAGTCGGCGGACTTCCACGCTCCTACTGCGGCGCGTTGTCGGTCGTCGGCGCTGGCGAGTTGAACTATTCGAGCGCCGCCCACGTGAACGCGCCGGGGTCGGACCGCCACGTGATGCGACCGACTTCCGCGGTGACGTGGACGGCGACGTTGTGATCAACGTTTTTCGGGCTGTGGACCACCGCCAGCCCCTCGTACTCGTTGCCCGACTTGTGTATCACGTCGACCTTGCTCACCACCAGGTGGTACTGCGCTAACTGTGGGTCAGTGTCAAAGGTCCGCTGCATTGAGGTCTTCACCTTGCTGCCGAGATCGGCTT
>DASQSQ010000326.1:0-11844 GCA_035642315.1 Mycobacterium sp. | reverse complement strand
AGCGTATTGTTCGAGCGCTACCGGACGTTCGCGCAAGTCGCCGAAGACGAACGGGTTACCGCGAATCCGCTGTTTTCCCCGCTGCACCAAGACGGCCTCGGCGACTATCTCGCGCCGGCGATGCCGGCTGTCCTCGACGATGGGTATCTCGCGAGCCAACCGGCGCCCAGACTCGGCAGCGACACGGCCGACCTGCTCACCGCGCGGCTGGGCTTGAGCGCGGCCGACGTCGCGCGACTGACTGATGCCAAAACGATCGCCTGCTGACTAAGGAGATAGGCGCCGCATGACCAAACTCGCCGAGACGTTCGGCCTCACTGACTTCCAAACCGAGATTATCGCCACGGTAAGGCAATTCGTCGAGAAGGAAGTCATTCCCAACGCGCCGGAGCTCGAACGCACCGATACGTATCCGCAAGCCATTGTCGATCAGATGCGGGACATGGGGCTATTCGGCCTGATGATCCCGCAGGAATTCGGCGGTGTGGGTGAGTCGCTGTTGACCTACGCATTGTGCATCGAAGAATTGGCCCGCGGCTGGATGAGTATCTCGGGAGTGCTCAATACCCACTTCATCGTCGCCTACATGCTGCGTCAGCATGGCACCGACGCGCAGAAGCAGCGCCTGTTGCCGCGGATGGCAACCGGGGAGGTTCGCGGCGCCTTCTCGATGTCCGAGCCGGAGTTGGGCTCCGACGTCGCCGCGATCCGCACCCGCGCCGTGCGGGGCGGTGACGGCAACTACACCATCAACGGCCAGAAGATGTGGCTGACCAATGGCGGCAGCTCCACATTGGTGGCGGCGTTGGTTCGCACCGACGAGGGCGCGGAATCGCCGCATCGCAATCTGACGGCCTTCCTTATCGAGAAGCCGACCGGATTCGGCGAGGTGGCCCCTGGTCTGCTCATCCCGGGCAAGATCGACAAGCTGGGCTACAAGGGCATTGACACCACGGAGCTGATCTTCGACGGATACCAGGCCAGCGCCGACGACATCCTGGGTGGCACCCCGGGGCAGGGTTTCTACCAGATGATGGACGGTATCGAGGTCGGACGGGTCAACGTCTCGGCCAGAGCCGTCGGGGTGGCGTTACGTGCGTTCGAGCTCGCTGTGCGCTATGCCCAGCAGCGCCATACCTTCGGCAGGCCGATCGCCGAACACCAGGCCATCGCCTTCCAAATCGCAGAGATGGCAACCAAAGTCGAGGCTGCGCACCTGATGATGGTCAACGCGGCCCGACTGAAGGATTCCGGCGAGCGTAACGACGTCGCTGCGGGCATGGCAAAGTATCTCGCCAGCGAATTCTGCTCCGAGGTCACCCAACAGAGCTTCCGCATCCACGGCGGCTACGGGTATTCCAAGGAGTATGAAATCGAGCGGCTGATGCGCGACGCCCCGTTTCTGCTCATCGGTGAGGGGACCAGCGAGATACAAAAGAACATCATCAGCAAGCGGTTGCTCGCCGAGTATCGGATTTGACCGTGAGCGTCCCGGATTTCGCCACGCGACCGCAGCTGTCGGAAGACGTTGCGCGCTATGTCCGTAAGCGGATCTTCGATGGAACGTACTCGGCTGGTGAATACGTCCGCCTGGATCAGTTGGCCGCGGAGTTAGGGATCAGCGTCACACCGGTGCGGGAGGCGTTGTTCGAACTCCGTGCCGAAGGGCTGCTTGCTCAGCAGCCGCGCCGCGGGTTCGTGGTGCTGCCGGTAACCGGACGGGACCTGACTGATGTGGCCAATGTGCAGGCGCACGTCGGCGGTGAGCTCGCCGCGCGGGCCGCGGTCAACATTAGCGACGACCAGCTGCGCGAGCTCAAGCAGATCCAGACCGAGTTGGAAGAAGCGTATGCCGGTGGCGACGACGAGCGAACAGTCCGGCTGAATCACGAGTTTCACCGGGCCATCAACGTCGCGGCCGAGTCGCCGAAGCTCGCTCAGCTGATGTCTCAAATCACCCGTTACGCACCGGAATCAGTGTTTCCCACCATCGCCGGCTGGCCACACCAGTCGATCAAAGACCATCGCCGGGTGCTGACGGCGCTGGCCAAACACGACAGCGAACTGGCCCGCAAAGCGATGTCGGAGCACCTGGCCGCCGGCGCGGCGCCGCTGATCGACCACCTTGTCGAGCACGGCGTGGTCGAGGCGGGTGACGGTTAGTCACGGCAGAAAGACGATGCGCTTGTCGCCGTCGAGCGGTTGTTTCCATGCGGTCGCGACGTCGCTCAGCGGGACCGTTTGAGCGCGGACGTCGAACGCGCCCTTGGTGACCGCCTTGGCAATGTCAGCGATTTCTGCGCGAAAGTCCCGACCGTCCACCGAGCCGATACCGCTGCCGACGATCTGTGTGCGGCTGGCTCGTAGTACGGCGGAATGGATCTCGGCGCTCGGCCCGGCCATGGCACCGATCTGGATCCAGGTGAGCTCTTTGCCGCGGTCACGTCGGTGCGTGATCAGGTCGACCATGCCTTTGGCGGTGGGTTCGCCCCACACGTAGTCGATGACGATGTCGACGTCGGCGGCCTGGTCGAGTTGGTCGAGGGTGAGCACCCGGTCGGCGCCGAGCGCCGTGAGTTCGTTGAGTCGCTGTGAATTGCGACCGGCGCCGATGACTTCCTTGGCGCCAAATTGTTTGGCGACCTGTATTGCCATGTGACCGGCGCTACCGGTTGCGCCGAGGATCAGCACACTGGATCCGCGCTTGAAGGTAATGCGGTGCCGCAGCGCGACCCAGGAGGACATCACGGGGTTGATTGCTGCTGCCACCGTCACCGGGTCGGCGTCTTTGGGCAGCCTGACGCTGCGGTCCTTCTCGATGATCGTGCGCTGAGCCATGGTGCCCAACGTGGTGTCGTCGAGAAGCGCGTAGTAAAGCCTGCCTTTCGCGTCGCGGACGACCGCGTCGATGCCGGGCACCAGCGGAAGCTCACCGGTGCTGGTGTAGTGCGACCCATCGGCCTGGGAACGTACGCGCGGATGTAGTGCCGCGGCGACGACCTCGACGACGATCTCATCGTCGTGTGCGGCGACGGGGTCGGGGAAGTCTTCGTAGTGCGGTGGCTCATCGAACGTAGTTACAACTGCGGCTTTCATCTAAGTTCTCCTCTCCGCGTCATCGAAGATAGATCGTAGTACGAACTATTATAGTTGGCAATACGAATCTTCTGCGGTATCCTTCGGCTATGACTTCAGACCTCGATGAGCTACGAGATGCGTTGGTGCAGATTTCTTTTGCGTTGATGGCAGCGCTCACCGAGGTGGCGGCCGAGCATGATCTGTCGCTGACGCAACTACGGATGTTGGGCATCCTGCGCGATCGCGAGCCAACGATGGCCGACCTGGCGGCCTTTACCGGACTGGAGCGCTCCACCGTCAGCGGACTCATCGACCGGGCGGCTCAGCGTGGGTTGGTCGTCCGAACTGCCGACCCGCGCGACGGCCGCGCGGTGCGGGTGAGTCTCACCAAGCAGGCGCGTGGTCTGGTGCCCGAGGTGACAGCGGCGATCGGTGACCGGATCAAGCCGTTGACAACTCGGTTGAGTGGTAGTGAGCAGAAGCGCCTCGCGGCGCTACTCACCAAAGCATTGGGCATGTGACGCAACTGCGAGCTGCGGTGCGGTGAGAATCAGCTGTAGCAGTAGGAGTCCGACGAAGCGTCGCCACCCTGCAGCCGGATCTGGTGCACGCGCAGGCCGCGGAACTCCTGGCCGTGCGGGAAGAACCTCTCGTCGATGCTCAGCCCACCGTCGGGCTTCGTGTCCAGCTTGGCCATCCACGTGCCGACGCCGTCTGGGTAGAACTGGTCGTCCCACGCCCCGTACAGCGAGTTGGTGAAGTACACCCGCTTGCCGTCGCGGCTAACCTCGACCATCTGCGGCCCGCCTGCCAGCGGCATGTCGGGCATCGCCGGGTGCGGAGCGCGGTCGACGATGCCGCCGAGCCGCACAGATCCCACCTGCTTCGGGTTCGCGGGGTCCGACACGTCGAACTGCTTCATCTCGCCAGTGCCCCAACAGGACACGTATAGGAACCGGTCGTCGACCGACAGGTCGATGTCGGAAATGAGCGGCGGCACTGCGGAGAACGGCTTGAGCGCGGGAGGCAGGAGGTCTGGGTCGGCGGGCTCCGCGGGGATAGTGATGACCTTCTCGACCTTCCATTCGTGCTCGTCGCGGAACCAGCGCCAGACCGAGCCGGACAGGTCCTCGGTGGAAATCACGACGCCGACGAAGCCCCAGGTCGCCTCGGGGTCGTGCGACGGGCGCACCTCCAATGCCATCTGGTGCTGGGCGCCCAGATCGACGCGCTGCATATGCTCACCCTTGGCAAGGTCCCAGAAATGGATGGCGTGGCCGTATTTCTGGCCGAGCAACAATTCCGGCACGATGCCGTTCTCGATCATCGAGGGGCTGCCCCATTCGCTCGAGATCAGCACGTTCTGGTTGAGGTGCCACCAGGCGTCGTAGTGGAAGTGCTGCGGCCCGCGGTCGGTCTCCCAGGCACGCAAGACGTCGAATGTCGCGTGGTCGAGCAGCGCGATCCCGCCCGGTCCGTCATCGTTGCCCTCAGGGCCGCCCAGGCAGGTAAGGAAGACCCCGTCGGGTCCGCAGTGAAGGGTGTGCGGACGCGAGTAGCCGGCATTCTCGGACAGGCTCTTGGCGTCGATCGTCTTGATCAGCGTCGGGTTGCGTGGGTCCGGCTGCGTGTCGAACACGTGGACGTTGGACGACCGCAGCCCCGGGACCAGGAGGTAGCGGCGCTCGAGGCCGTCCATGTCGTGGCCCTCGTGCTTGAGCGCGCTGCTGCAGGCGTTCCAACCGAAGTGATGAAGCTCGTCGCCGCGGCCGGGGACGTCGGTCCAGCCGACCACCCGCCCATAGCTGTCAGAGGCCGGATTCACATCGATGACGGTCATCGCGTCGTTCTTCTGCGCGGCGCGGTCGAAGGCCACCACGTACGCGAGCTGCTCGCCAGGAGCGGCCGCCGCCTCCGCAGCGGTCCGGTAGAACGTCGGATCGATCGACGGATGAGCCATGCGGAGACCTCCCAATCGGGACGCTACTGCTCCAAGACAGGCCGCATGCAACTGCATCCGGTTGCCGAGAAAATCGTAGTCTCGGCCTGCACGTCCGGGCCACGATTCGCCAATCCAGCGGGCGGGTAGGTGGTCACCCTGACCGCGCGAAATCGGCGCCAGGGCAAGACCAACAACCTCAAGTTTGACAACCACCCGACGGCCGCTGCCGTGGTAGAAGAAGGCATGGCGCCCATCAGCGACCACGCCGACCAGCTGCGCAGTACCTCACGCATTGCCCGTCAACAGGCCGGGCGAGTTGGAGCGCCTCCGCAAACAAGTTCTCTATGCGGTCGAGGACGCTCATGACGCTGGTTTCAGCGTCGGGGAGGACCTGTCGGTCAACGACATTGCAACCAGCCGCACAACCGCCGAGTTGGCCACTCGCCAAGCGCAGGCCAACTCGGACTTGGACAAACCAACAATTCCCCCCGCCGTCGGCGCGATCAGATCGGACCTCGGCCACGGGCCAGGTCACGCCCAAGACATTCGTCGCCCTCTGGGGTTGGTGCGGACACCGAGCGTGGAGGCGCTGACACCTGTTGCTGAGTTCTACGCCCGACGCAACTTCACCGTCGCTAGTCGTAGCCATGTCGCGGGCCTCCATCTGCAGGCAGACGACGGGCCGTTTATCGCGGGTAGCGGTTCCCTGGTTACCGGATCAACCCTGGCCCTCGTCATGAGCATGGCAGGTCGCGTCGCCTACGTTGACGAGCTTGACGGCCCAGGTGTGCAACTCCTTCGGTCACGAGTACCTGCGCGGGCTCTTTGATGGCGTCGCTTCGCAGCAGCATGTCATGGTCGATTGCCGGTGCTGCTGTGGCTGCTGTTACGTAGCAACTCGCGCAGTCGCCGGACATCGACCTTGCCGGTCGGACCGCGCGGAATCGTGTCATCGGAGTCGACCAGCAGCCACATCGTCGGCACCTTGAACGAGCTGAGCAGCTTGCGGGCAGCCACCCGCAGCTGCTCGGCGGTGTTCGCCGCGGTGTCGCACACCACCACCGCGCCCACGTGATCGCCCTGTGCGCCAGTCACGTTCGTGACAAAGGCGCTCTGCACACCGCGGATTTCCCGCAGCGCCTGCTCGACCTCGGTGGGGTAGACGGTGGCACCGCTGACTTTGAACATGTCGTCGGATCGGCCGTGGTAGAACAAAAAGCCGTCGTCGTCGAGCCGGCCAAGATCACCGGTGGGGTAAAAGCCGTCGGTGGTGAACAGCTCCTCGCGGCTGCGCCGGCAAATCCCGCGTAGGGTGTGCGGTCCCCGAAGCTCGATCATCCCAATGGTTTCCGCCGCGACCGGCTCTCCTGTGTCGGGGTCGGTGATCCGGACCTCCATCCCGGGGAAGGGCTTGCCGCAGCTTCCCAAGGCGGACTGCGGCATATCAGTGTCTGCGGGGTAGCCGCAGTAAGGGCCGAAAGCTTCGGTCATGCCGAACAGTGTCGCCCGGGCGCCGGGTTTCGCGCGCTGCTCGGGCGGAAGCAGTGCATCCAGACTGCCGGGACGCAGCGCCGACAAATCCACTTCGGTGCGGTACGGATGACGGGCCAGGGCCTCGGCCTGATCCGGCCAGCCGCGAAACAGCGTCACGCGCTCCCGCTCCAGCAGGCGCAGCGTTGTGTCGGGTTGAGGGATGTCTTCGGTCACCAGGGTGGCACCGGCTAGCAGCGCGGAGAGCACACCGCTGCCGAAGCCGCCCACCCAGAAAAACGGCATCGGTAGGTACAGGCGGGTGTCGGAATCGATGCAGCGGCTGGCCAATCCGGATGCGACTGCGCCCAGCGCACTCCCGTGCGAGTGCATGACGCCCTTGGGTGTGCCGCTGCTGCCCGACGTGAACATGACGACCATCGTGTCGCTCGGTGTGACCGTCGCCGCCAGCGCGTCAACGATACTGCCGGTCGTCTCGCTTGCCATGACTAACTGGTCGGCCATCCAGACCTGGCGCAGCGCAGGAAGCTGCTCGCGTTGCAAGTCATCGAGATACCGGTGGCCACGGAATTCCTCCACGCTGATCAGGAACTGCACCGAGGCGGTCTGTAGTTGCGCCGCCAGTTCCCGCGGCTGCAACAGCGTGCTCAATGGAACCAGCACCGCGCCGATCCGAGTGACGGCGATCGCGATCTGCACCCAGCGGACACCGTTGGGCATGATCAGCCCCACCCGGGTGCCCTTGACGATGCCGGCTTCGATGAGCGCCGCCGCCAATTCTTTTGTGGTTGCGTCAAGTTCGTTGTAGCGAAGCTGTGACTTCTGGTCGATGACCATCGGTCTAGCCTCATGCTCGGCGGCGCGAAGCCGCACTAGCTGGTCGATCGTGTCAAGCATCGAACAGCCGCTTCAACTGCTGCATGTCGACTTTGCCGCTGGCCAACAGCGGAACTTCCGCAGTGGGTAGGGTCGCGAACCGTTTCGGGATCTTGTACGCCGAGAGTTCCGCTTCGAGCTTGCGCCGTAGTGCGGTTTCGTCGAAGTCCTCGCCGTTGTCCAGCGCGATGACGGCGGCGACGATCTGGCCACGCTCGGCATCCGGGATGCCGAGCACATGCGCCACGGCACCGCCGGAGACCTTGGCGATCGCTTGCTCCACCTCGGCGGGTGACACGTTCGCGCCTGCCGTTTTGATCATCGAACCCTGACGGCGGATGAAGTAGACGAACCCGTCGCGGTCGGTGGCCACCAGGTCCCCGGTGTGGAACCAGCCGTCGGCGTCGAAAGATTCTTCGCGACTGCGTTTGTAATAGCGCTGCATCAGGCAGCGCCCGCGGATGCACAGCTCACCGAGTGCGCCGTCCTCGACCAGCGCCCCGGTCTCCGGATCGACGATCTTGGTTTCCACGCCCGGTGCGGGTTTGCCGAACGACCCGCGTCGATGTTCCGGTTGGTCGCTGTCGTCGCCGCTGATCAGGATCACGCTGCCGGCTTCGGTCAGTCCGAGCATGTTGTGCCGCAACTCCGGATCGGCCGGCCGCACCGCGGGCGCCATGATCGGATACAGGTTGCCGCGTCGCATCGACGACAGGTCGCGTCTGCCGAAACTCGGGTGCCGCGCCAGGTGCGCGATCCCGGCGGCGAATCCGTTCGTGACGGTTGGTCTTTCGGCTTCGAGCAGAGCGAGCATCTGGCCGGCGTCTTCGGCGTTGGAGCACACCAGCGTCGATCCGGCGAGCAAGGTGGCAAGCAACGCAAACCCGAGTCCTCCGATCCAGAAGAACGGCGAGTTGCAGAACAGCTTGTCCGCGGCCGTCAGATCCCGGACGGCGTTGAGATTTCGCTGGTGGTTGAGCAGCGCGGCGTGGGTGTGCACGACGCCCTTGGGGGCGCTGGTCGTGCCCGATGTGTACACGATCGTCAGCGGATCCGAGCCGTCGACATCGTCTTCGATCGCCGCCAATCGCCGCTCATCGACGGTGTCGGCCAGTTGATGCAGGCGCTCCACGTCGAAGATGGCATACCGCAGTTGCGGTGCGGCAGGATCGAATAACCGTTCGTCCTCGAGACTCGAGGTGGACAGCACGTCGGTCAGCTGCTGCACGTAGTCGTGGGAGCGGTAGGACGCCGTCCCAAGGAGAATCTGGGTATCGCTGCCGACCAGTTGCTCGCCAAGCTCTCGTGTGGTCGCGAACGTGGAAAACGGGACGACGACGGCGCCGATTCGTGCCGCTGCCAGCATGCCGACCACAAACGCTGCGCCGTTGGGGTAACGCAAACCGACATGGCTGCCTTTGCCGGCGCCCAGCGCGATGAGAACGCGAGCCAATTGCGCGGAGCGACGGTCGGCGTCGGCGTAGCTGATGCGTTCGGCGTCGCACACCAGCAGCGGATGATCACCTCTGCTCTGCGCCTGCTCGCGCAGGATTTCGCCGACGGTTGGCGATTCACTCGGCATGGTCGCCTTGTGTGACGGAGACAGTATCGGCGAAGAAGCGCCGCACCGCGCTCAGATCGGGCTTGCCCGACGGGGTCCTCGGGAGTTCAGCGACGATGGCGATGTCGGTGGGAATCTCGTAGCGTGCCAGCCGCGTTCGCAGAAAGTCAGCGAGCGCACCGGCGTCCGCGGCTGCGGGCTCGCGCAGTTCCACCATGGCGACGGGCGTCTCGCCGAGGCGTTCGTCGCGCCGCCCGACGACCGCAGCACCCGCGACCGCGGGATGGCTCTCCAACGCGGCGCGGACGTCGTCGGGCAGCACTTTGAAGCCGCCGCGGATGATGGCCTGGTCGGCTCGACCGATGATCCACAGAAAGCCGTCGGCGTCGATGCGTGCCATGTCCGTCGTGCGCATCCAATTGGCCGAGGGCCCGAGCTGTCCCGGTTTGACCTCGAGCAGCCCGATTTGGTCGGGCCCGAGGGGGCTGCCGTCGTCATCGACCACCCGCAACTGGGCCCCTGGGTTGGCCCGTCCCACGCTGCCGCGTTTGGCCCGCCAATATTTCTGGTGGTCAGGCAACGTCCAGCCCGCGACGCCGCCACCGAATTCCGTTGCTGCATAGGATGTTAGGACAGGGATGCCGAATTTCTCGGTGAATGCGTCGGCGTCCTCCGCCGACAGCGGCGCGGTACCGGAAGTGACGGCACGGATGCTTGCCAGATCCTCCCGACCCAGGCCGGAATGCAGCACCATCCGCAGCGCGGTCGGCACCAGCGATACCGCGCGCGGCCGGTGCGTACGCACGGCTTCGGCCCAACGGTCGAGCTCGAATCGCTCCAGCAACACGAAGGGCCGCGCCTCGGCTACACATTGCAGTATCCGGAACACCCCGCCGATATGCACCAGCGGCGCGTTGACGATCGCGACACCGCGGCGCAGCTCGGTGGGTGCCGGTGGCCGGTCACCCGCCGGACCCATCACACTGTGCGCCAGCATGTCGTAGGTGAGATCGACTCGTTTGGGTGGCCCGGTTGTTCCGCTGGTCAACATCCGCACCGCGACGCCGGTCCGCACATCGTGATCGGTCCGAACCCGATCGCCTACAATCACTTTCGGCCCCGCGGCAATCTGCGAAATCGATGCCACGGTCGTGGCAGGGGACTTGCCGAGCATGGCCAGGTCGTCGGGCTCGCCGACGATCAATGCCAGGCCCAGCTCTGCGACATCTGCTTTGGTGCGCTCTTCGCCGCGAGCTGGGTTGATCACCACCACGGTTGCGCCGCGCTGGAGCGCGCCGAGCAGCGTGGCCACCTGGGCCGGGCGATTGCGTAGCAGGATCCCGATCTGTGGTTGTTCGCCGCCGCGAACGAGACCACCGATCCGGTCGGCCATTTCGCCGAGCTCACCCCACGACACCCAGTGGCCTTCATACTCCAGGGCAGGCGCATCGGGCTGCAATGCCAGGACATCGGCGATGCGCTGGCTGAGCGGATGGGTCGTCACCGGATCCTCGGATCCGGCGTACGACGGTCGCCGCGCGCCGCCAGCTCAGCAGTCCCGATTGGATTTCCGAGCCTCGTGTAGATCAGCCCCTGATCCAGCGCCGCCCGGTAGGGCTTGTCCAGTGATTCCCAGATCGCTTTGACGGTGCCCTGGGTGGCCGACGGCGGCTTGGCCGCGATGGTCGCCGCGATCTCGTGGGCGCGGGCCCACAACCGTTCGGGCAAGACCACTTCGGATACCAGCCCGATTCGCAGGGCGGTATCGGCGCTGACGCGTTCGTCGTTACCCATCAACGCGATCCGCAATGCTTCGCCGAGGCCGATCTTGCGCATCAGCCCGACCGGCTCCAGCGCACAGACCAGCCCCGCCGACACGTGGGAATCGAAAAACGTCGCATCGGCCGAGCAGATGACCACATCGGACTCGTTGATGAAGTAGAACGCGCCGGCCGTGCACATTCCTTGCACCGCGCATACCACCGGTTTCCACATCTTCTGCCACTTCGGGCTGAGCGCCTCGCCGGGATCCTCGTGATTCCAAATATTTTCGGGCTGACCGTAGGGCGTCTTGATGTCGAGGCCGGCGCTGAATGCGCGGCTACCGGCCGCACGCAGCACCACGGCATTGACCGAATCGTCCGCCTTGACGATCCGCCAGGCCCGAGCCATCTCGTCGCACATCGTCCTGTTGAACGCATTGAGCTGGTCAGGCCGGTTCAACGTGATGGTGGCGACCCGGTCTGCGTCGTCCACGTCGAGTTGGATGGTCTCAAAGCTCATCGGCACTGCCACTCCGGTGGTCGCTTTTCGACGAACGCCCTGGGCCCCTCGAGCGAATCCTCGGTGTGCAAGTTGCGTTCGCGGAACGCTTCGGCCAGCATCTCGGCTTCGTGCAGCGGCAATTCGAGGCCCTTAAGAATGGCCAGCCGGGTACCCCGGACCGCAAGCGGCGCATTGGAGTTGACGATGTCGGCGATCTCGTGGGCACGTTCCAACAGTTGGTCGTGTTCGACGATCTCGCTGATCAGGCCGAGCTCGTATGCGCGTTGGGCGCTCATCCGCTCATGCTTGCCCATCAGAGCCATCCGCAGTGCGATCGAGCGCGGCAGCACCCGGGCCACCCGGACCACCTCACGCGCGGCCACCAGGCCGATGCTGACGTGCGGGTCGAAGAACGTGGCTTTGTCGGAGGCGATGACAATGTCTCCGATGGTCACCCAGTCCAGACCGGCCCCGCAACAGATTCCGTTGATCGCGGCGAGCACCGGCTTGGCCATTGTCCGGAACGGCGGGGTGCCTTCCTGTGGCGCCTCCCACTGCTCGTAGGTAGAGAGATACGGCGCCTCGCTGATCACCTTGCCGTGGCCGGGGATCTCCTTGACGTCTGCGCCGG